>JAAYEJ010000001.1 GCA_012728835.1 Candidatus Brocadiaceae bacterium
GGCCGCGGCGAAGAGGAAGAGGAATGCCGATACGGTCCGTACGGAAGCCGACGTGCGTCCCCGATGCGTGCCTGCCATGGCCGCCCGCCCGAGAGCAAGAGGGCCGATCACCGACACATGGCACGGCGCTCCGCCGGGCAGAGGCGGCTGTTCTGCCGCCGCCGGCCCGCCGGGCTGCCGCACCCGATGCCGAAGTCCGCCACCCCGGCCCCTCCGCCCCGGGGGCACGCTTCATGTCGGTGTACTATATCCCATGGGGCGGAAGGCGGCAATTGGCTGTTTATTCAATCTCGTGTAAATATTCATTTACAAAACATCTGCATAGTGGAAGACGGCCCGGGCCGGACGGGACGCCGCGGGCGGGACGCCGCAAGCGGGGACGCTGCCGGGCGGATGTCGGGGTGCGCTTGATCCGCGGTCCCGAAGCATGTATTGTGGCATGCAAAGCCGGGGTGCGGACCGGTAGTCCGCGCGCCTTGTGCAACTGAGAGACCGCTTTGTCATCGGACGTCCCAGACCTACCTGTTCGCATCTCCGTCCTGGCGGCATGCCTTGCGCTGTCGGCCTTCTTCAGTGCGGCGGAGACGGTGCTGTTCAGCTTCCAGCCCGATGAGGTCGAGCGCAGGCGCGGGGCCGCCGGCGCCGACGGTGTCATCGCCGCACTGCGCGACCGTCCCAGGCGTCTGCTGATCACCGTCCTGTTCGGCAACATGGTGGTCAACGTGCTCTTCTACAGCGTGTCGTTCCTGCTGTTCCTGGACCTGGGGCCGACGGTGGGCCGGGGGGGCGTGCTGGCGCTGAGCGTGGCGTCTCTGTTCTGCGTCCTGCTCTTCGGGGAGGTCGTCCCGAAGAACGTGGCGGTCACGTTCTATCGCCCGTTGGGGCGGTTGATGGCCTGGCCGCTGCTGGTGCTGCAGACGGTGCTGCTTCCCATCGTGTGGCCGCTGGAGAGGGCCGCCGACGCCGTCGCCGCCGTCATCGGCGGCGGCGTCCATCCGCTGCATACGGAGGAACTGCGTCTGCTGGTGTCCCTGGGGGCTCAGGAGGGCACCGTGGAGCCGGGCCTGGGGCAGATGCTGGCGGACGTCGTGGGCCTGGGCGAGGTCTGCGTCTCGGAGCTGATGGTGCCCCGGGTCGAGATGCACGGCTTCGACGTGCGGCGCTCGCGGTCGGATCTGCTGGCGGCCTTCCGCGAGCTGCGGACCGACGTGGTGCCCGCCTACGACGGCGATCCGGAGGAGATGCTGGGCGTCCTGCACGTCAAGGACGTGTTGTTCAGCCGGCCGGAGACGTCTCCCGCTGACGTCGTGCAGCCGATTCCTTACCTGCCCGAGACGATCACGGTCGAGCGGGCGCTCGCGCAATGCCGGCGCGAGCACTGCAAGACGGCCTTCGTCGTCGATGAGCACGGCTCGGTCGTCGGGTTCGTCACCATGGAGGCGCTCCTGGAGGAGATCGTCGGCGAGATCGCGAACGAGTACACCCCCGAGGAGCCGCCGGAACTGGAATCCCTGGACGAGGGCGTCTTCCGCGTGCTGGGCGGCATGAACCTCCGGGACTGGGCCGAGGCCCTGGACGTGGAGACTCCGTCGCTGGGCGTGGACACCGTGGGCGGGCTTGTGATGGCGCTGCTGGACCGGATACCGGTCGAAGGGGACTGCGTCCGCTGGGGGGCGTTTGAACTGACGGTGGAAGCGGTGGCGGACCGACGGGCGGTCAGTCTGATCGTGCGGCAGGTGCCCGGGGGGGCTGCCGGGGGGGGCTGCGGTGCTTGAGTGGGCACTCATCGTCGCCGCCATCCTGTTCGCCGGCCTCCACAGCGGCAGCGAGACGGGCACCTACTGCGTGAACCGACTGCGCCTGCGTCTGCGCGCCGAGCAGGGGCAGGCGTCGGCGCGCGCATTGCTGGGCTTCGCGCGGCGGCCGCGCCTGGCCATCAGCGCCCTGCTGATCGGCACCAACGTGGGCAACTACGTGGCCACCGTGCTGATTGCCGGCAAGCTGAACCACGTGCTCGGGGGGGCTCACGCCGAGCTGTACAGCGGCCTGGTTGTGCCGCCGATCCTGCTGGTCTGCGCCGAGATCATCCCCAAGTCCGTCTTCCAGCACCATGCGGATGCGCTGATGTACCGCCTTGTCTGGGCGCTGCAGGTGAGCCAGCGGCTGTTCTATCCCTTCGCGTTGTTCCTGCGGTGGCTGGGGGGCCTGCCCCAGGCGCTTTTGGGGGCGGCTGCTCCGGCGGCGCGGCAGTTCTCGCGCGACGGCTTCCGGTATTACCTGCGCCAGGGCGTCGCACACGGCGTCCTGTCGCCGTTCCAGCAGACGGTGGCGGACAGGGTGCTGCACCTGAAGTCGGCCGACGTGGCCCGGGCCATGACGCCCTTGCAGGACGTCGTCATGCTGCCCGAGGACGCCTCACCGGAGCAGGTGCGGGAGGCGTTCGCCGCAAACCGCTACTCGCGCCTCCCCGTCTACAGGGGCGAGCGCGAGCGCGTCGTCGGTGTTCTGCACGTTATGGACCTGGCCCTGGGCGAGGGGGAGGGCGTCGCTGCGGTGCCGAATGACGTGTTGACCGTGCGACGGGGGACGAGCGTGGCCGACGCCCTCTGGGCGCTGCGCCGGGCGCGCCAGCAACTGGCCGTTGTGACCGACCGCGAGGACCGTGCCGTCGGCATCATCACGGTCAAGGACCTCCTGGAGCAGATCGTGGGCGATCTGGACGGCTGGTAGACGTGTGGTTCCGGGGGGGCGCGCGGAGGATTTTCCGCGCGGCGGGCGACTGTCTCTTGCGCGGGGGGCGGCGTTCGTGTAGGATAATTGTGTGGGGTATCTCTCACCTTCCGGCCGATCCGGCGGGGAAGCCCGACGATCCTCGTGTGCGCCATGCCGCAGACGCGCGTGTACCCACCCGTCGACAGCACGCGGGGATCGGATTCCACCTGACGAACGCGGCGAGACGATCTATGGGCAGGTTCGCATGAGCACCATGAGTACGACGATGGACGTGATGGAGCAGCGGGACGTCAGGCTGGCCAGGCTGCGCAACATCGGCATCATGGCCCACATCGACGCGGGCAAGACCACGGTCGCCGAGCGCATCCTGTACTACACCGGCCGCACGCACCGCATGGGCGACGTGGACGACGGCACCACGACGATGGACTGGATGGACCAGGAGCAGGAGCGCGGCATCACGATCGTCAGCGCCGCCACGACGACCGAATGGCGCGGCCATCGCATCAACCTGATCGACACGCCGGGGCACGTGGACTTCACCGTGGAGGTGGAGCGGTCTCTGCGCGTGCTGGACGGCGCTATCGGGCTCTTCTGCGCCGTCGGGGGCGTCGAGCCGCAGTCGGAGGCCGTCTGGCGGCAGGCCGAGAAGTATGGCGTGCCGACGATTGCGTTCGTGAACAAGATGGACCGGGCCGGTGCCGACTTCGAGCGCGTGGTCCGGGAGATCCGCGACCGGCTGGCCACCACGCCGGTGCCGGTGGTCATCCCTCTGTTCGAGGACGGTCATTTCGTCGGCATCCTGGACCTGATCGAGCAGAAGGCCGTCTACTACGACGACGAGGATCTGGGAGCGACCTACCGTGAGGCGGACGTGCCGGCGGACCGGGCGGCGGAGTTCGCCCGGCATCGCAACCACCTGATCCATGTCGTGAGCGAGGTGGACGAGGGTCTGTTCGAGAAGTACTGCATGGACGAGCCGGTGACGGCCGAGGAGTTGCGCGCCGCTTTGCGCAAGGCGGTGCTGGCGGGGGGCGTGGTGCCGGTGCTGTGCGGTTCGGCGTTGAAGAACAAGGGCATCCAGCGCCTGCTCGACGCCGTGGTCTACTACTTGCCGTCGCCCGCCGACCTGCCCCCGACCGTGGGCTTCTGCGAGGGCGGCGAGCCCGTGGAGCGGATGCACAGCAGCGAGGACCGTCTGGCCGCCCTGGCGTTCAAGGTGGTGAGCGACCGTCACGTGGGCAGGATGATCTACGTGCGCGTCTACTCCGGGCGGCTGACGGCGGGCACGTACGTGTACAACGCGACGAAGGACAAGCGCCAGCGCATCGGGCGCCTGATCCAGATGCACGCGCACCGGCAGGAGAAGCGGGACGTGCTCGAATGCGGTGAGATCGGCGTGGTCATCGGCCTGAACGACACGACCACCGGCGACACGCTCTGCGAGGAGGAGCACCCGATCCTGCTGGAAGCGATCGAGTTTCCCGCCCCCGTGCTTTCGGTGAGCGTCGCCCCGCGTTCCACGGCCGAGCGGGACAAGCTGGCCAACGCGCTGGCCGCCCTTGCCCAGGAAGACCCGACCTTCACCATCAACCGGAACGTCGAGACGGGCCAGACGATCATCAGCGGGATGGGCGAGCTGCACCTGGACGTGCTGATCGAGCGGCTGCGGCGCGAGTTCGGGGTCGACCCCGAGGTCGGGCCGCCGCGCGTGGCCTACCGCGAGACGATCACCCGGCCGGCCCGCATCGACCACAAGCACGTCAAGCAGACGGGCGGGCACGGGCAGTACGCGCACGTGGTGTTCGAGATCGAGCCGCTGGAGGCCGGCAAGGGATTCGAGTTCGTCAACGCCGTCACCGGCGGGCGGGTGCCGCGCGAGTACGTGCCCGCCATCGAGCGGGGCGTCCTGGAGGCGATGGCCGAGGGCGTCTACGCGCGTTCGCCCGTGGTGGACGTGCAGGTTCGGCTGGTGGACGGGTCGGCGCACGACGTGGACTCCTCGGAGTTGGCGTTCAAGACGTGCGGGCGGCAGGCGTTCCGCGAGGCGTTTCTGAGGGGCGGGCCCGTGCTTCTGGAGCCCGTCTGCGCGGTCCGCATCACCGCCTCGGAGGACCACAGCGGATCGGTGACGGGCAGCGTCTGCTCCCGTCGCGGCCGCATCACCGGGCTGGAGTCGCGCAACGAGGGCGCCGTGCAGGTCATCACAGGCATGGTGCCGTTGGGCGAGATGTTCGGCTACGCGACCGAGCTGCGAAGCCTCACGGGCGGGCGGGGCACGTTCGACATGCGGTTCGAGCACTACGAGCGCGTGCCGGCCGAGCTGGCGGAAGAGGTTGTGCGCCAGCGCCGGCAGAACGGCCAGTAGAGCGCGCCGGGCCGCCGTCCTCTCGATCCCGGCCGCAACGTGCTATAATGGCGGATGGTCGGCTTCGGAAGGGGGAGGAACGACGATGGGCGAACACGAGAGCTGGGAGCACATGCGCAAGCACCTGCGTTCGATGGCGGAGACGATCGACGGGGCCGTCCGCAAGGTCTCGCCGTTCGGGTCCGGAAAGGCACGGCCCCTGGCGGACGTCTGCGAGACGGACCGCGAGGTCGTCGTCCGGGCCGAGGTGGCCGGGGTGCCGAGAGACAACCTGTCCGTCACCCTGAAGGCGGGCGTCCTGACCATCGCGGGCAAGGAGCCTCGGACGGACGTCGCCTGCTGCCGGTGCCTGACGAACGAGCGGGGGCCGGCCGAGTTCAGCCGCGAGATCGTGCTGCCGAGTTCGGCCGATCCGGACGCCGAGCCCACAGCCACGCTGGCGGACGGCCTGCTGACCGTGCGGCTGCCCAAGGGGCCGGTGACGCATGCCCGGACGATCCGGGTCGACGTGCAGTGAGCCGGGCCGGTCGGCGGGTCCCGGCGCTCCATTCCAGTGCGAGAGGACGGATGGATGGTTGACAGAAACAAGGTGGAAGAGGTGCTGAATCAGGTGCGTGCTTCGCTTCGGGCGCACGGCGGCGACGTCCAGCTTGTGGACGTGACCGAGGACGGCGTCGTCAAGGTCGTCCTGCAGGGCGCCTGCCGCGGCTGTCCGATGGCCCAGATGACCGTCAAGCGCGGCGTGGAGGCGCAACTGAAGCAGCAGATTCCCGAGGTCAAAGAGGTCGTGTCGGTGGAAGGTCAGCCGGCGTAGCCTCCCGTCTGTGGGCGTGGCCGGGGCGGAGCATCGTCCCGGCCCCGCTCTGCTCTTCAGCGGCATATGCAGCACGGGCGGGGCTTCCTTTTCGGGCAAGCCCCGCCCGCTGTCTTCGTGGCGCCTACTTGCGGATGTAGGGCGACTGTGCGATGGACGCGGGCACCGGCACGGTCTGGAAGCGCATGGTCGAGTAGTGGGGCAGCGCGACCGGCCCGCCGATGACGTCGATGTACTCGTCGACGAACGCCTGCGTGGGGCCGTGGATGCCGTCGATGTACTCGAGCGGCACCTTGCGGTCCTTGGCCGCGATGTTGGCCAGGTCCGTCAGCGCGGTGCCGGTGACGCATCCGGAGCGCTGCAGGACGACGGACTTCTTCGTCTCGCCGTCCAGCATGGCCTGCACGGCGCGGAAGCCCACCTTGTAGGCCTCGCTGGCGTCGACGGCCGACATCATGCAGCTTCGCTGGATGTGCTGGGGGTTCAGGGTGCAGTCCTTCACCTTGCCCGGCACGGCGGCGACCTTCAGCTCCCCGCTGATGAGTTCGGAGAGGAACACGGCGGGGGAGAAGGAGCTTGCGCGGCCGTGCTGGATGTTGCCGTGCGCGTCGTAGGATATCTCCTTGGCGAAGACCTCGGCGATGCTCTTGCCCGAATCGCGGTCGGTCAGGTCTTCCTGCACGACGACGGCGGCCCGGCCGACGCGGGTGAGGACCTCCTCGATCGCGGCCAGGAACTCGCCCGTGTCGAAGGGGACCTCCTTGCACAGGATGATGTGCGGGGCGCGGTCGGGGCGCATGTCGCCCTTGGGATCGACGCGGGCGAAGGCGGTGGCCTGAGCCAGCCAGCCGGCCTTGCGGCCCATCACCTGGTAGACGACGACGGGCGCCACGTCGAGCCCGCGGACCACGCCCCCGTCGCGCTCGAAGCTGCCCATCACGCCGTAGGAGAAGAAGTCGTTGCACACGTTCTTCAGCGCCGTGGCGTTGTAGAGCGCGGCCGAGCCCCAACCGGGGCAGTGGTGCGTGGCCGGCAGGTCGTTGTCGACCGTCTTGATGGCGTGGATGGCCCGGACGCCGCTGACCGCCGTGAGACCGAGTATCTGGTCCGCGCTGTCGTTGCCGCCGGTGTAGACGACGCCGTCGACGCCCAGGGCCTCCAGGTTCTCGGCGATCTTCCTGTACTGCGCCTCCTTGGGCTTGATGCGCGTCGTGCCCAGCCCGGCGCCGGGGCCGTTGAAGACGAACGACGTCGGATCCATCGGCGTCAGGTCGACGACGTTGCCCTCGATGTCGGCGTTGAGCAGTCCTTCGAGGCCGTTCTTCATGCCGTAGATCTCGATGCCGGCCTGCTGGGCCGCGTCGATGGCCCCCGCGACTTCCCAGTCGATCACGGGTGTCGGCCCGCCCGACTCGCCGATGATGACCCGTTTGACCATAAGAGCTTCCTCCGTGTGATGATGGCTTGCGGTGACGGGACGGACCCGAATCCCGGTCCAGGCGGGCCATGATACCGAACGCGCCGGGCACGCGCAACGGCGCACGGCGCGGGGAGCCCCCTCAGGCCGCCTGAGCGGCCTTCAGGACGACACACCACGCGGCCGGGCCGCCGAGGCCGGCATCGTCCATGACAGAGGCTCCGCGGTACTCGCCGAATGGGTGGCGGGGCCGCGCGTCCGGCGGCGCCGAAGGGGGCGGAATCAGGGAGCGTTGGACATCCCCCGCACGGTCATCAGGTCCAGTCGAAGCAGTTCGCGGCTGCGCGGCTCCATGTTCTTCTCCTGCAGGCTCTCCTGCAGCAACCGGATGGCCATCTCGTCATCTGCCGTGGCGTCGGCTGCGGACTCGACCAGCATCCGGACAAAGCTCTCGTTGTGCAGCGCGCCGGAGCGGCCGCGGACCGGCTTTCCCAGCCTTCTGAGCCGTTTCTGAAAGCCGTCCTCGACCTTTGTCTTCAGCGCCTGCACGTCGTCATCGTGCGTCTCGCCGGTCAGATCCCCTGGCATGTCTTCCGCCCTCCGAACAACGGCGTGGTCGTTGCCGGCCGCGTCTGGCCTGCCCCCGCCACGGATCAGTCGCTCGGGGCAAGCCGGGCCGAACCGGACTGCCCTCGGCCCGCTGGCCCCCGCTCAAGTACCCTAAACGTCGGGAGCCGCACGTGTCAAGGCGCTTTCCGGCTCCAGCCGGGGCATCACGGCGGGGCGCGGGGCAGCCGCGTGCAGCGAACGGCGAGATCCTTCGCGCCCTCAGTCGGGGCGCTCAGGATGACATTCGGGGGGGGCGGGGGCGGGGGCTGCGCCCCAGAGAGTGGAAAGTAGAGAGGAGAGAGGAGATAGGCAACAAACGGCGCACAGCAGCCGGCCCAGGCGGGGTGGGGTGGCTGTCGACACTTGGCGGCTGCCTGGTCAGCCTTGGGCGAGCAGCCACTTCCAGAGCGGCACGAACCGTACGCGTCCGCTCCGGCCGAACCATGCCGCCTCCTCCTCGCCTTCCGCATCCTCGGTCAGCACCAGCAGTTGGCGGCAGCGCAGTTGCTCAGAGCACTTGAGCAATGCGCGGACTTCGCGCGCCTTCGTCTTCGGCTCCTCGACGCCGGCGCAGACCTGAATGAGCTGGGTCACCCGCGGCCCCTCTTTGACCACGAAGTCGACTTCTTCGTTTTCGCCATTCTTCCAGTAGTAGAGTTCAAGCTTGCCCTCCATCTCCCGCTTGCGGAGGGCGACGGCGACGACGTTCTCGTATAGCTGGCCGGTCTGGGCGCTGAAACGAAACGAGGTCGAGGTGACCAGCCCGGGGTCGATGCAGTACGCCTTCCGGTTGGCGCGAGCCTGTTGTCGCACCTTGAACGAGAAGCGCTTGACGCGGAAGAAGAGGAAGGCCTCCTCCAGGTGCTGGAAGTACTTCTCAGCCGTATGAACGCTTCGCAGCCTGGTGGTCTTGACCAGGCGGTTCGGATTGCATTCCTGGGCCACGTTCGCCATCAGGTAGGCGGCCAGATCCTCCAGGCCCTGCGGCGCACGTATGCGGTGTCGCACAAGGATGTCCTTGTAGAGTATGGCGCGCAGGAGGGTCGTAAGGTACTGGGCTCGGCCGATCGGTTTCAGGAGCGGTTCAGGATAGCCGCCGACCTCGACGTAGTTCCGGAAAGCCTCCGCCGTTTCGGCGGCTGTCAGTTCCCTGCCCAGTGACCGGACGTACTCGCCGAACGAGAAGGGGAAGAGGACGATCCGGACGTGCCGGCCGGTCAGGTGCGTGGCGAGCTCTGAACTGAGCAGGTGGGCATTGCTGCCGGTGATGGTCAGGCGGTATCCCTGGCGCTGAAGCCGATTGACGAGGAGTTCCCACTTCGGCAGGTTCTGCACCTCATCCAGGAGCAGGTGCCGGGGGCTGTCGTAAAGACCGTCCAGGGCCGAAACGACCTTGTCGTAGTCCTCGACGGCGGTTAGCCGCTCGTCGTCGAAGTTGACGTAGCCGAAGCGGCCCAGTTCCCGGACCATGTGCATGGCGAAGAACGACTTGCCGGCCCGGCGGGGGCCCATTATCACCTTGATGAGATCATGTGCGACTCTGTCTGGTTCAAACGCCCTCACGACGTAGGGTTCCTGAAGGCGCTGTTCGACCTCACGCTTCTGAAGCAGCAGTGCCTCGCGGACCATGTGACACCGCTCCTGCAATCGGAAAGGTGTAATGCATAAAAACTGGCACTTTTCATGCATTATAACCGCACATACGCCCCGAGACAAGGCTGGAATGGCCGCCTCGATCCGCCGGGGCAGGCCCCGGCCCGAGCGAGCTTCCCCCCCTTGCTGGCCAGATTCAGCCCCAACAGGGCGTTCTGTTTGCCTCGTAATGCATAAAAGTGGCTGTGTTTGCGCATCAAAGCGTCACCGGTCGGGGAAGAACGCCGCGTGCGGCGATGTCCTTCGTGCCTCGGGGGCCGCTCATGATGGCATTCCGGGGGCGATGGAGCGGCAAATCCCGGCAAGACGACGGCGGGGTGACGCGAAGGCGCGATGACGCAGAGGACGGCATGGAGGACGGCAACGACGAACGGCTTTGGCCACAGATAACGCACTGATCTACACTGATACGGCAGGCGACAACGGCCTTCTTCTGCGGGTCGCCCTGGCCACATACGGCGCGCACAGCCGGGGCCTGCCCGACGGGGCGGGGCTGCGTGTCAGTCGGGGCGGCCGTTCCAGCAGTGGGTGCACAGGTCGCAGGCGGGCAGGCCGATGGCCTCGATCATCTCCTCCAGCGTCAGGTATACGAGGCTGGTGGCCTTGACGTCGCGGCAGATCCACTGGACCATCTGGCGGTACTGCTCGGTCGATTCGTCCAGGTAGGGGGCGACGTCCTGGGGGTCGCTGCCTTCCAGTGCCCGGATGGCGCGGCGCGCGGCCAGTTCGTCGTGCGTGCGCGTGGAGAGGTTGTAGAGGCAGGGGAACATCAGCGGGGGGCAGGCGACGCGCACGTGGATCTCGGCGGCGCCGGCGTCCCAGAGCTTCCCCAGCGTCAGGTTCCGCAGTTGGGTGCCGCGCACGACCGAGTCCTCGCACAGGACGATGCGGTTGTTGCGGACGATGTCCTCGATGGCGATGAGTTTCATGCGGGCGATCTGGTCGCGCACTTCCTGGCTGGGCGGCGTGTAGCTGCGTCCGTAGCCGGGGGAGTATTTGACCAGGGCGCGCCGCAGCGGCAGCCTGCTCTCCATGGCGTAGCCGACCGCATGGCCCGTGCCGCTGTCGGGCACGCCGGAGGTCAGGTCGGCCTGGACATCGTCCTTGCGCGCCAGTGCCCGGCCGCAGCGTTCACGGACGGTCTCGACCGAGACGCCCTCGTAGCTGGACGCCGGGTAGCCGGTGTAGATCCACAGGAACGAGCAGACCTTGCGGCCGCCGGCCGGGGCGGCGGCCTGCCGCGTGCCTTCGGGGGTGATGAACACGATCTCGCCCGGCTGCATGTACTTGCGCACCTGGTAGCCGAGGTTTGGGAAGGCGCACGTCTCGCTGGCGATGGCGGTTGCGCCGTCGCGTTCGCCGACGACCAGCGGCAGCCGTGCATGGCCGTCGGAGCCGGCGAAGATGCCGTCGCGCGTCATCGCCATGAGGGAGATGGAGCCTTCGATCCGGCGGAACGCCGTCTGGATGCCTTCGACGACGTCGGCGCCGCGGGCGATGATCTTGGCGACCAGTTCGGTCTGGTTGACCTGCCCCTCCTCGATCTCGCTGAGGGTGATGCCTTCCTCGATGAGTTCGCGGGCGAGGGCGCGCCGGTTGGCCACGAGGCCGGCCGTGACGACGGCGCAGGTGCCGAAGCGCGTTTCCATCACAATCGGCTGCGGGTCCGAATCGCTGACCACCCCGAGCCCCATCGAGCCACTGTAGGCCCGGTAGAAGCTGTCGAAGAGGTTCTTGAACTGCCCGTTGGCCATGCGGTGGATGGCCCGGTGCAGGCGGTTCTCCTGGATGACCAGCCCGCCGAATTCCGTGCCCAGGTGGGAATGGTAGTCGGTGCCGTAGAAGAGGTCGTCCATGCAGTCCGAACGCGAGACGACGCCGAAGATGCCGCTCATCAGTCGCTCCGGTTCCAATCGTTGCGGGGTGGAGGGCGTGAGTATAGCCGAACGCGCGACCGGCGGCCACGGCCGGTTCGGCGCCGGTCACCATTCCCAGTCGACTGTGAACTCCTGCATCCGGGCCTCGCACGGGGGGCCGTGCCCGATCAGGATCCGCTTGCCGGTGCAGTCGAAGAGCACGCACGCCAGCGTCCGCCCGTCGCGGTGGCGGCAGAAGCCCCGCTCGTGCGACGACAGGGCGGCGCGGACGTCGTCCAGCGTGTGCAGCTCGCCGCAGACCTCCTGCGCCCGGGCGGACCGCCCGAAGGTGTTCGACGACTCCGGGGCGGCCTCGTGCCTCAGCATCGGCGGGTGCAGGTAGTTGTTGCAGTGGTAGTCGTTCGTTTCGACCTTGCGGACGCTCATGGCCGTGGCCGAGGTCTCGATGCTCACGGTCCGATCGCCCCGGACCAGCAGGAAATGCTCTCCCTGCGCCCGGTGGGCGGCTGCCAGGAGTTCGACTCCGTCGTCGATGCTGCGGGCGTCCAGCACACGCCGGCAGAACACACGCTTCGGCTCGCCGATGCGGGCGTCGGCGCAGGTGAGGGCGTTGCAGGCGGAGACCACGCCGTGCGAGTTGACGAACGGCGCGTGCCCGGGCAGGCTGCCGACGTAGCAGAGCGCCAGCACGGACAGTCCGGACGGATAGGCGGCCCGGAGCACGAACACGTCGTCCTCCCGGCGCCCGTCCTCGTTGTGGCCGATCAGCAGCCGTTCCTCGTTCTTGACGACGAACGTGCTGCAGGCGTCGGGCTCGGGCCGAGGGCGCTCCAGCTCGACGACCTGGATGCGGGCCAGGGCGTCGAACGGAAGCCCCGCGCCGTCGGCCAGGCCGCGCAGTTCGTCCAGGATGAAGGGGTACTGCTCGACGTGCGCCATGTACCGGGCGAGGGCGTCGGCCGCATCGGGACCATCGTCGGCGGTCCGGCGCAGAGTCCCCGCCAGGACGTGGATCTGCTCACGCGTCTGCCGTCCGATCTCCAGGCCGATCTCGTAGTGGCTTCCGACGGCTTCGATCGTCTGCAGCGGGCCGGCCATGTCGCGACTCCCGGGAGGGACCGGATCGGCGGGTCGGTGCGCGCCGGCCGGTCCCGCAGCGACCGGCCGCCCCCGCCACCGAGTTCATTATGGGGGTGCGCTCTCGGGGAGTCAACACGCTGAGCATCCTCCCTCGCCGCGTCTTTCTGCGGCCTCGTCGGGTTTTCCGTTTCCCGTCCCGCCGGTTCGTGGTATACTCGGAATGTCAGGGAGATTCCGTCCCCACCGCGTGCGCCAGCACAGCTTGAGGATGCACAGCCTGTCTCTTTCCGCCGTCGAGCGCACGCCATGGCACGCCAACCAGCCAACCCAAGGGTCGACCAGGATCTGACTTCGCGTCCGCTGTCGCGTTCGCTGCTGCGCCTGGCGCTGCCCCTGGCGTTCGGGCAGGTGCTCCACGCCCTCTACGCGATGGTCGATGCGTTCTGGCTGGGGCGCGAGAACACTGTCTCACTGGCGGCCGTCGGGGCGTCCACGCCCGTCCACTTCATCACGGTGGCGTTCGGGATGGGGTTCGCGAACGCGGGCACTGCGCTGGTGGCCCAGTTCACTGGGGCGAGGCTCTACCGCCGGGCGGAACAGGCGGCCGCGCAGACCATCCTCGTGCTGTGCGGCATCGTGCTGTCCGCCTCGGTCCTGATGCAGGTTCTGCTGCCGCAGGTGCTTGGGTGGCTGCAGGTGCCCGAAGACGTGCGGCCGGCGGCGGCCGCCTACCTGCGGATCATCCTGGCGGCCATGCCCATCAGCGCGTTCACCATGGCCTACGGCGGCGTGCTGCGGGCCGTGGGGGACACGCTGACGGTCATCGTGATCATCGGCATCGGCAACCTCGTCAACGCGGTCCTGGACCCCGTGCTGATCTTCGGGTGGTTGGGCCTGCCGCGGATGGGCGTGCAGGGGGCGGCGGCGGCGACGGCGCTCTGCCAGGTCGGCTCGGCGATCGCCTGCTTCGTCTGCCTGCGGCGTGGGCGTGCCGGGCTGGCCATCCGGCGGACTGACTGGAAGCCGGACTGGCCGCTGATCGGCAAGACGCTGCGCGTCGGCCTGCCGGCGGCCGCCAGCGGCAGCAGCACGTCCATCGGTTTCGCCGTGCAGCAGTCCATGGTCAACACGTTCGGCAAGGTGGTGATGGGGGCTTACACCACGGGTTTCCGCATCATCCACGTGCTGGACGCGCCGACGCAGGCGATGGTGGGCGCCACGGCGCCGGTGGTGGGGCAGGCCCTGGGCGCGGGCAAGCCGGAACTGGCGCGCAAGGCGGCCTGGACGAGCACCCTGTGGGTGGCGGCCATCATGTTCCTGCCGCTGGCGTTCCTGACGTGGAAGGGCCACTGGGTGGCTACGAAGCTGGTGCCGCCTGACGTGGCGGACGAACTGGGCCGGTTCTTCCTGTTCATGCCGTTGTCGACGTACTTCTTCGGTGTTCTGTCCGTGCTGACGGCGGCGTTCATCGGCTCCGGACACACCACGCCCATCATGTTCCTGCACATTGCGCGTCTGTGGGCGCTGCGCATTCCGCTGGTCTGGCTGTTCGCGCTCAAGCTGGCGATGGGGAGCGTGGGGATCTACGTCGGTCTGGCGGCGGCCAACATCACGTCGGCCGCCCTGGGGCTGGCCATGTTCCTGTTGATCAAGTGGGAGACGGCCGTCGTCCCCGTCACGCAGCCGGACGCTGAGGCGGAGGAGGCGGGAGAGATCGTGGAGTTCGAGGCCGCTTCGCAGGGCGGCGGGGAGGGCGCGGCCGCGGCCGCCACCGACCGACAGGCCGCCACCTGAGGTGCGCCGGGGCGGTCCCGGCCGGGGCAGGGGGCGGCGCACTGCGGGCGCTTTCAATGGTCCATCGGACGGGCGGCCTGCCTGGCCGTTGCCTTTGCCCTCGGCGTATGCGTACTATGGGAGTCAAAGGGCGGCGGGCGCCGCATGCCGATGGTGTGTGTGGACGGGAGACCGGGATGAGAGTTGGATTTCTTGGCAGGGTGAAGAGCGCACTGGTACTCGCGGTCGTCCTCTGGGCGACCCAGGGCTGTGCCAGCCCGGGCGACTACTTCAGTCACCGGGTCCAGGACTTCCTCGAGATGGCCGACTTCGGCCTTACGTTCACAACGGAGCCGTCCATCGGGTTGTACTGGAACAGCCTCGATGCGCTCGTGGCGGGCTACTCGAACATCGACGGGCATTTCGTCGGCTTCGGCGGCGGCCAGTTGGGCATGACGCGCGTCTACAGCAACTGCTACGGCTTCATCGTCTCGAAGGAACGCGTGGGCTGGGGCGAGTTCGACAAGTACGACGACAGCACGCTGTTCATACGCCACGGGGGGCTGGGCGGTTTTGCGTCCCTCGCGACCGGCGGCGGGCCGGAGTACACGCCGGCGTGCGTCCACTTCGCGCCGCACATCGGCTACGTGGGGTTCGTCTGGAACGCCCGGTATACCGAGATGCTGGACTTTTTCCTCGGGTTCTTCCTGATCGATCTGGCCGGTGACGACGGGAAGAAGCACGGGAGCTGGCCGTGGCAGCGTACCGGATGGGGTCGGGAGGAGCCGTCCCCCGTGGCCCCGCCGGCGTGGAGGAACCCGGCGGCCATCCGGCCGGTGGCCGCACCGACACCCGTGACGCCCCCCGAGCCCGAGCCGGAGACGGCCGCCCCGGTCCGGCGTCCGACAAGGCCGGTGCCCGCGCAGGATGCGCCTGCCGCCGCGACGGACCTCCCCCCGGTCTCCGAGGGCGGGGAGGCGGGACGCTTCGAGGGCGAGTCCGCCCTGGGGCCCTGGATGAAACGCAGGGAGTCCGCCGAGGACGTCCCGACGACGGACGCGGCCGCCCCGACGGACGCGGCCGCCCCGACGGACGCGGCCGCCCCGACGGCGCCGGCCGCCGCCACGGCGCCGGCCGAGGTCGGACCCGCCCCGGAGCCGCCCGTGGCCATGCCGTTGCCCAGGGTGGAGCGCCGGCATACCGTTCAGCCCGGCGACACCCTCTACAGCCTGGCCGTCCGGTACTACGGCGACGGCAACCGGTGGCGCGATATTCAGGCCGCCAATGCGGATCTGGTGTCGGACGAGCGGGTGCTGCGCGTCGGCACCGTGCTGGCGATCCCGTGAACGCCTGCCTTGCCCGAGGCGCCGGGGCGCGCGGAGTGCCCTGAGCCGTCCCCTGCGCGGTCAGTTGGCATCCCGCCCGCCGGCGTGTATACTTGTCTCCGGAGAGGTGCCGGAGCGGTCGAACGGGGCGGTTTCGAAAACCGCTGTGCCCGTCAAGGGCACCGGGGGTTCGAATCCCCCCCTCTCCGCCACGCATCCTCGACGCACGCGCCTGCACCGCCCGCCGACCGATCCGCAGGGGACGGACCATGAGCGGCGAACGCGTCATCGTGCACGTGGACATGGACGCCTTCTTCGCGGCCATCGAGCAGCGCGACGACCCCTCGCTGGCCGGCAAGCCCGTCGTCGTCGGGGCCGATCCGATGGGCGGAAAGGGGCGGGGCGTCGTCTCCACCTGCTCGTACGAGGCGCGCCGGTTCGGCATCCATAGCGCCCAGCCGATCAGCCAGGCCTACCGTTGCTGCCCCAACGCCGTGTTCCTGCCCGGGGACGGAGCGAAGTACTCGCGCGAGTCGAGGCGGATACGGGGCATCTTCGAGCAGTTCACGCCGCTGGTCGAGCCCGTCAGCGTGGACGAGGCATACCTGGACGTGACCGGTTCGCTGCGTCTGTTCGGCGGCAAGCGTGCGCTGGTCCAGCAGCTCCGAGAGCGGATTCGCAGCGAGACGGGCCTGACGGCGTCCCTGGGCGTGGCGACCGGCAAGCTGGTGGCCAAGATCGCCTCGGACCTGGAGAAGCCGCACGGGCTGGTGATCGTCGAGCCGGGTCGGGAGGCGGAGTTCCTCGCGCCTCTGGAGGTGCGGCGTCTGCCGGGCGTGGGGCCGAAGATGCACGCGGCGCTCGCGCGCCTCGGGATTCGGACGATCGGCGACCTGGCGGCCGTGCCCCGGCGGGAACTCATCCGCGGGTTCGGCGAATGGGGGGCCGAACTCCACCGCAAGGCGCACGGCGTGGACGCTGCCCCGGTGCAGGCTCCGGAGGCGGCCAAGTCGGTCGGGCACGAGCACACCTTCGCCGAGGACACGACCGACCGCGAGCGGATCCTGCGCATGCTGAGCGACCTGTGCGAGCGCGTGGCATGGCGCGTGCGGGAAGCTGGCCGTGGCGGCGGACGGGTCGTCACCACGAAGGTCCGGTTCGAGGACTTCACAACCAGGACGCGCCGGCAGACGCTGCCGGAGCCGGTCGATGAGGCGACGGCGCTCTACGAGGCCGCCCTCCGCAACCTGGATGCCGTGGGCGGCGCAGGGCGCAAGGTGCGCCTGATCGGCGTGCAGGTCTCGGGGTTCGCGCCGGGGCGGGCCGAGCAGACGCGCCTGTTTGACGACGCCGCCGCCCGTGACGTCCGCCTGCGCCTGGCGCGTGCCGAGGACGCCGTCAAGGGGCGATTCGGGCAGAACGCCCTGCGACGCGGCACCTCCCTGGGGCGTCCGGACCGCGAGGGCACGTAGGCGGCGATCCCGGCGCCTATCCGTACACCATCACCACGATCAGGCCGGCGATGATCGCCGCCGTGGCCGGCACCCGCACCGCCCGGCCGCGCTCCTTGTAGAAGGCGAACGCCACCACGACGCCGATCGCGATGCTGAACTGCCGGAGCGCCAGCAGGTAGGCCGTATGGGTGGAGAGCTGGAACGCCCAGAGCACCAGCCAGTACGAGGCGAACCCCAGGACGGCGGCCAGGGCCGGCCGGCCCCATCCCACGGCAGGCGGCCCGGGCGTGCGGCGGTCGAAGGCGGCCTGCAGGAGCAGGTAGGAGATGCCGCCCATGCCGTAGAAGCCGGAGCAGTAGAGGGCCGCGCTGCCCGGCCCCCGCATGACGGCCTCCGCCCCGACCTTGTCGACCATGGTGAAGGCGACGACGGCCGCGGCTGTCAGCAGCATCCAGAGCATGTCGCGGCCGACGTAGCGCCGCAGGTTGAAGCCGCTGTAGGAGTGCTGGGGCGCCAGGGCGCAGCCGGCCACGACCATCAGCAGGCCGGCCCAGCCCGCGGGGGTGGGGTGGCGGCCCCGCAGCATGTCCAGACCCGCCACCGCCAGCACGGGCAGGGCGCGCGCCACGGGATAGACGATCGAGAAGTCCGCCGCGCCGTATGCCAGCGCGAGGAAGCGGAAGTAGGCCCCGGCGATCAGCCCCGAGGCCGTCATGCACAGGAGGGCCTTCGGCGGCAGCGACTGCGAAAGCAGCAGGGCGGTGGCTGCGGCCGCCGCGCACAGGGGGATGGACACCGAGAGCATGCGCCGGAAGAACGTCGCTTCGCTTCCCCTGTGCGCGCGCGCCAGCAGGTTCCACTGGGCGTGCGCGAAGCACGAGAGGATGATCAGCATGGCCGACTGAGGCGACATGGCTCTTCCCCGGAGGGCGACGCGGAGGACCGCCGGGCCGCTCAGGCGCAGTGGGCGCGGAAGACGGCGATCGCTCGGTCGATGTCGTCCGCCGTGATGCCGATGTGGGTGACGGCTCGCACGGGGTTGGTCTCGTGCCCTCCGACCAGCAGCCGGCCGCCTCGGAGGGCCTCGCAGAACTCGGCGGGCTCCCGCGGGGGGAGCACGTCGAAGTAGACCATGTTCGTCTCCGGGCGGTCGTAGACGAGCCGGATGCCCGGCAGGTCGCGGATGCCGTCCGCCAGGCGGCGCGCGTTCGCGTGGTCCTCGGCCAGCCGGTCGATGTTGTGTTCGAGGGCGTAGATGCCGGCTGCCGCCAGATAGCCGATCTGACGCATGGCCCCGCCGAACATGTGACGCAGCCAGCGGACGCGTTCGATGAACTCGCGACTGCCGGCGATCATCGAGCCGACCGGGCAGCCCAGGGACTTGGAGAGGCAGAAGGTGACCGAGTCCAGGTGGCGCGCGTAGTCGGCCGGCGTGCAGCCGGCGGCCACGCAGGCGTCGAACAGGCGGGCGCCGTCCATGTGCAGGCGCAGGCCCTCCCGGCGGCAGACGCGGGAGATGGCCTCGACCGTCTCCACGGGATAGACGGAGCCGCCGCCCCGGTTGTGGGTGTTCTCCAGGACGACCAGCCGCGACCGGCAGTGGTGGAGGTCCGCCGGCTGCACGGCGGGGCGGATCTGCTCCGGCCGGATGATGCCGCGGTCGGCGTGGATCAGGCGCACGCCGACGCCGGCCAGCGCGGCGTAGCCGCCCGTCTCCCACTGGTACGTGTGCGAGGTGCCCTCCAGGATGATCTCGTCGCCCGGCTGCGTGAGCGCCCGGATGCTCAGCAGGTTGCCCATGGTGCCGGAGGTCACGAAGAGGGCGGCCTCCATGCCGCACATCTCCGCCACCATCGCCTACAGGCGGTTGGCCGTGGGGTCCTCGCCGTAGACGTCGTCGCCCACGTCGGCCCTGCGCATGGCGTCGAGCATCTCGGGCGTGGGCAGGCTGACGGTGTCGCTGCGCAGGTCGATGGGGCCGTCGGATACGGCGGACGTCCTTCGGGAAGGCATTCGGGGGGACTCCTGTCGGCTCAGGGATCGCCGTCCGGCCGGCGGCCGTGCGTCTCCAGCCAGTCCAGCAGCATGGTGACGCGTGAGGTGGCCACGCACAGGGACGTATCCGCTGCGCCGTAGTAGAGGTGCAGTCCGTCGCCGTCCTCGCCGACGACGGCGCCGCAGGGGAAGACCACGTCGGGCACGTCGCCGACGCGTTCGTAGGGCTCCTCGGCGCCGAAGACCCATTCCTCGCCGCGCAGGAGCACGCGCAGCGGGTCGTCCCGGTCCAGCAGGGCCAGCCCCAGCCGGTAGAGGGACCCGGCGGCCGTCACGCGCACGCCGTGATAGAGGATGAGCCAGCCGCGCTCGGTCTCGATGGGCGGCGTGGACAGCCCGATCTTGCCGGCGTCCCACCAGGCGCCGCGGCGCGCCTCCATGAGGATCGTGTGGTCTCCCCAGTGCTTCAGGTCGGGCGAGAACGACAGCCAGACATGGGCCTCGCGGTCGGGGGAGGTCGGTCGATGGACCATGGCCCAGCGCCCGCCGAAGCGGCAGGGGAACAGTGCGGCGTCCTTGTCGTCGGGCGGGAAGACCATGCCGCTGCGGCGGAAGGTGTGGAAGTCGTGCGTGAAGGCGAGCGACACGCCCGGGCCGCCGCGGGAGTACGCCGTGTAGGCCACGGCGTACTCCCCGCGTTCACTCAGGAACGTGATCCGCGGGTCTTCGAGGCCCCAGACCTCCTCGGGATGGCCCCGCGGATCGGGCGACATGGTCGGAGCGGGGTCGATGCGCCAGTCGGTGAGCCCGTCGGCCGAGCGTGCGGCGCAGAGGTGCGAGAGGCCGCGCATGTCCTCGGCACGGGCCAGCAGCAGCACCTCGCCGGAGTCCAGCCGCACGGCGCCCGCGTTGAACACGCTGTGGACGCGGTACGGCCAGTCATGGGCGCTCAGGATGGGGTTGCCATCGTAGCGCCGGAACAGGTCGGGCGAATGCCGTCGGCGGGCCGTGTCCATGTGTCTGCACCCTCCCTGTACGGCCGGCGGTGCCGGCCCGGCCTCAGCCCTGCACGATCCGGTTCCAGTAGGCCAGGTCCTTCTTCGTCTGGGCGGCCACCTGTTCCACGCTCAGGTCGAGCCAACTGTGCTCGCCCTGGTATTCGGAGTGGAAGGAGACGGGGCCCTGGAAGTCGATGGCCTTCAGGCACTGGACGAACAGCGGCCAGTCGACCGGTCCCGCGTCGAACGGCACGGTCAGCCAGAACCACCCCTTGTGGGGCGCGTCGGCGCTGCCGGTGCGGAAGAAGGCCAGGTCCTTGACGGCGACCATGATCAGGCGGTCCGAGACGAGGTCCAGGCCCATCAGCCAGCCGCCCTCGCCGCCCTCGAGGGTGCAGTGGCCGGCATCGTAGTAGACGCCGATCGCCTCGGGGTCGCAGTCTTCGATGATGCGCATGACGAACTCGGCGTTGCAGCCCATGTAGTGGCCGGAATGGGTGTGGAAGCCGGCGCGGACGCCGTTCTCCTTGAGCAGGGGAGCCAGGTCGTTCAGCGAGGCGCGGATCTCCGCCTCCTGCGCCTTCAGGTGCCCGAACCCCTTGTAGTGCCAGTAGCCGAGCTTGACGTAGCCGACGCCGGCCCGGCCGGCCGCCTCGATGATGGCCTGCGTGTTGGGCTGGTCGACGCTCAGGATGGACGTCGTGAGCATGGTGACCTTGACGTCGTGCCGGGCCAGGGCCGCCTGGACGGCCGGCAGTTCGTCGGCCACCCGGTCCGGTTCCACGTGTCCGCCGCGCCGGACCGTCAGGTCCACGCCCGGAACGCCCAGTTCCTTCATCGCCTTTCCCAGGCCGTCGGCATCGAGACTCTGAAAGTGCTTGCTGAATACGCAGACGTCCATGTCTGACCCCTTGCCGCGTTAAAGAGGAAGCGGAAACCGATCCTGCCGCACCGGCCATGATAGGCCGGTCCGCCGCCGACTGCAACGGCCCCCGGCCGGTGCCGGCCGACTACGAGTCCAGCATCGCCCGAGCACGGTCTGCAATGTGCTCCGGACAGAAGCCCAGCTTCTTCATCACCTGCCCGCCCGGGCCGGACACGCCGAAGTGGGGCAGCCCGATCACCTCGCCGTCCGCGCCCGCATAGCGTTCCCAGCCCATCGGCACCCCGGCTTCGACCGCAATGCGCCTGCGCACGGCGGGGGGCAGGACGGAGCGGCGGTATTCCTCATCCTGCTTCTCGAACAGCTCCCAGGAGGGGAAGCTCACGACGCGCACGCGCCGGCCGGCCTCGGTCAGAGTGCGGGCCGCTTCGAGCGTCGGGGCCACCTCCGACCCGCTGGCCATCAGGATGATCTCCGGCTCGCCGTCCGCCGGGTCGCTCAACACGTAGGCGCCCCTGTGCAGGCCCTCCGCGGCGCCCAGCACCGTCCGGTCGAGCACGGGCAGGTTCTGGCGGCTGCAGGCCAGGGCCGTCGGGCCGTCGGCATTCAGCAGGGCGGCGCGCCAGGCCTCGCGCGCCTCGTTCGCGTCGCACGGGCGGATGACCGTCCAGTTCGGAATGCATCGCAGCGCGGCCAGATGCTCGGCCGGCTGATGCGTCGGCCCGTCTTCGCCCACGCCGATGCTGTCGTGTGTGAACTGGTAGACGACGCCGGCGTTCATCAGGCCCGCCATGCGCAGGGACGGGCGCACGTAGTCCGAGAAGACCAGGAACGTCGAGCCGTAGGCGCGCAGGCCGCCGTGCCGGACGATGCCGTTGCAGGCGGCGCCCATCAGGTGCTCGCGCACGCCGAAGCGGATGTTCTGTCGCCCGTAGACGCCCGGCTCCATGCTCAGGCCGCTCTTCGGCAGGGTCCGTGTGGACGACGCCAGGTCGGCGCACCCGCCGATCAGGTGCGGGCACGCGTCGCGCAGCGCGTCCAGCACGTCGCCGGCGGCGCTGCGCGTGGCCAGGGGGCGGTCCTGTGGCGTCCAGACCGGCAGGTTGGCGTCCCAGCCGTCCGGCAGCTCGCCGGCCCAGGCGCGGCGCCACTGCGCAGCCTGTTCGGGCCGTGCGGCGGCCAGGGCCTTGAACGACTGCTCCCACTCCCGGCGGGCGGCCCGGCCGCGCGCGGCCACCTGCGCCATGTGCTGCCTGACGCGCTCGGGCACGAGGAACACCTGGTCTTCGGGCCATCCGAGCGCCCGCTTGGTGGCGGCCATCTCCTCGGCGTTCAGGGCCTTGCCGTGCGACTGGTGGCTGTCCTGCAGCGGGCTGCCGTAGCCGATGTGCGTGCGACAGACGACCAGGGACGGGCGTTCGCCCTCGTTCCGCGCCTCCTCGATGGCGGCGGCGATTGCGTCCAGGTCGTTCGTGGCGTCGTCCACGTGCGTCACGTGCCAGCCGTAGGCGCGGAACCGGGCAGCCGTGTCGTCGGCGAACCAGCCCGCCGTGGGGCCCTCGAGGGAGATGTCGTTGGAGTCATAGAGGACGATCAGCTTGCCCAGCTTCAGCACGCCGGCCAGGGAGGCCGCCTCATGGCTGACGCCTTCCATCATGTCGCCGTCGCTGGCGAGCACGTAGGTGCGGTGGTCGACGATGGTATGGCCCGGTTCGTTGTAGCGGGCGGCCAGGTAGGCCTCGGCCAGCGCCATGCCGACCGCACTGCCGAGACCCTGGCCGAGCGGTCCGGTGGTGAGTTCGACTCCGGGCGTGTGCCCGGCCTCGGGGTGGCCGGGCGTCCGGCTGCCCAACTGCCGGAAGTTGACCAGTTCCTCGATCGGCAGGTCGTATCCGTGCAGGTGCAGGAGCGAGTAGAGCAGCGCCGAGGCGTGCCCCGCCGAGAGGACGAACCGGTCGCGGTCCGGCCAGGTCGGATCACTCGGGTCGTGCTTCAGGAACCGCGACCAGAGCACGTGGGCGATGGCCGCGCAGCCGAGCGGTGCGCCCGGGTGGCCGGAGTTCGCCTTGTGCACCATGTCGATGGACAGCGTTCGGATGGTGTTCACGCACAGGGTCTCGATGTCCATGTCCTCGAGCGACATTGCGTCTCCTTGGGTTGCAGAATGCGGCCGGGCGTTGGGCCGCCGCGGCGGGTGCCCGTTCCCGTGTCCGCCCGGGGCGGAGCGTCTATAATAGCCAATGAGGACGACCCGTTCCAGTTCCGCACCAGGCAACGCCGGGGGGCGCGCATGGCTGTCGATCCCGTCTGTGGGATGATCGTCGACGAAGAGGGCGCGGCCGCGCGCAGCAGGCACGCCGGCCGGACCTTCTACTTCTGTAGCCGGCGATGCAAGGAGCGCTTCGAAGCGGATCCGGGTGCCTTCCCGGCGGAGGGCGAGCGCGCGCCGCAACCCGAGGAACCGGAGACGGAGCCGCCGGACGAGGCCGCCGCCCCCGGCGCCTGCGCGACGACTCTGGAGATCGGAGGCATGACCTGCCAGAGCTGCGTGCAGGCCGTCTCCAGGGCGCTGCGCCGGCTGGACGGCGTGTACCAGGCGAACGTGAACCTCGCAACAAACGAGGCCGTCGTGCGACACGATCCGGAGGGGGCGCCGATCCCGACGCTGATCCGCGCCGTCGAGTCCTCCGGCTATTCGGCTCGGGAGGCCCGCGGGGCAGGCGAGCGCGAGGACGGCTCCGAGCGCGAGATGCGGCAGGCCCGTAGGCGCATGGTCCTCGCCTGGGGCCTGACCGGGCCCCTGCTGGTCGTCATGGTGCCCTTCATGCTGGGCGTGGAGGCCCTTCGCCCGTACCATCACGTCCACGACTGGGCGATGGTGCTGCTGGCGCTTCCGGTGCTCGTGATCGCCGGGTTCAACACGTATCGCAGCGGCTGGAAAGGGCTTGTGCGGCTTTCGGCGAACATGGACACGCTGATCATGCTCGGCAGCGGCGCGGCATTCCTGACCGGCCCGCCGGCGCTGGCCGGGTTGCCGGTCCTCAACTACGCCGGCGTCGGGGCGATGATCCTGGCGTTCCACCTCACCGGGCGATACGTCGAGGCGCGGGCGCGCGGCCGGGCCGGGCGCGCGATCCGCAGCCTGCTGGAGCTGGGCGCGCGCAGCGCACGCGTGGTGCGCGGCGGACGGGAGGTGGAGGTGCCGGTCGAACAGGTCGCCGTCGGCGACGTCATGGTCGTCCGGCCCGGCGAGAAGGTGCCCACCGACGGCGTCGTGGTCGAAGGGCGCAGCGCCGTCGACGAGTCCATGGCGACCGGCGAGTCGGTCCCCGTGGCCAAGGCGGAGGGCGACGAGGTCATCGGCGCCACGATCAACGCGCATGGCCTGCTCCGGGTGCGCGCCACGAAGGTGGGCGAGGAGACCTTCCTGGCGCAGGTCGTGCGCATGGTGCGTGAGGCGCAGGGCAGCGCGGTGCCCGTTCAGGCCTTCGCGGACCGGGTGACGGCGTACTTCGTGCCCGCCGTCATCGCGCTGGCGCTGTGCACGTTCGTGGCCTGGCTGGTCGCCCCCGGCGCGCTGGGGCGGATGGCGGCCCTCGCGTCGGGGCTGCTGCCGTGGGTGAACCCTCACGCGTCGCCGGTGGCCCTGGCCGTCTTCGCCGGCGTGGCCGTCCTGGTCATCGCCTGCCCGTGCGCCCTGGGCCTGGCGACGCCGACGGCCCTTATGGTGGGCACCGGCATGGGGGCGCAGAACGGCATCCTGATCCGCTCGGGACAGGCCATCCAGGCGATGAAGGACGTGCGCACGATCGTGCTGGACAAGACGGGCACGATCACGCGCGGCCGGCCGGAGGTGACGGACGTCGTCGCCGTGGGCGGTGCGCGCGAGCCCGAAGTGCTGCGACTGGCGGCGGCCGTCGAGGCGGGCAGCGAGCATCCGCTGGCCGGAGCCGTGGTGGCCCGTGCCCGGGCGGACGGCATCGAGACGGGCGGCGTCACGGACTTCGAGGCCGTTGCGGGTGCGGGCGTGCGCGGCCGGGTGGACGGCCGGGACGTCCTGGTCGGTGCCCGCTCGCTGCTGCCGGAGGGCTCCGTGGACGATGCGGCGGCCGGGGCGCTCGAACGGCTCGAAAACGAAGGGCGCACTGCGGTGATCGTTGCCGCCGGCGGCCGAGTGCTCGGCGTGCTCGGCATCGCCGACGCGGTCAAGGAGGGCTCGGCCGGCGCCATCGCGGCCCTGAAGGCGATGGGGCTGGACGTGGCCATGATCACCGGCGACAACGAGCGCACGGCCCGGGCCGTGGCCGCGCAGGTGGGCATCGAGCGCGTGCTGGCCGGTGTCCTGCCCGCCCGCAAGGTGGAGGAGGTCCGGCGGTTGCAGGCGGAGGGGGCGCCCGTGGCGATGGTGGGCGATGGCATCAACGACGCGCCGGCCCTCGCACAGGCCGACGTCGGCATCGCCCTGGGGACCGGCACGGACGTGGCCATCGAGAGTGCGGACGTCACGCTCGTGCGCGGCGACCTGGGCGCCGTCGTCAGCGCCGTGAAGCTCAGCCGCGCCACGTTCCGCAAGATCAGGCAGAATCTCCTCTGGGCGTTCGGCTACAATCTCGTGGCGATCCCGGCCGCCGTGCTCGGCCTGCTGCACCCGCTCATCGCCGAGGCCGCCATGGCGCTCAGTTCCGTCAGCGTCGTCGCCAACTCGACGCTCCTGCGCCGTGCCGACATTCGCCCATAGCAGAGGACCCGTGCCCGTGATCATCGACGTCCATACCCACGCCTTTCCGGACCAACTCGCTCCCCACGCCCTCGAGAAGCTGAACGATACCGTGCCCGACGATGCGCGAGCCGTCCTGGACGGCACCGTCGGCGGGCTGCTGGCGTCCATGGACCGCACCGGCGTGGACCGGTGTGTGATCTGCTCCATCGCCACGGCCCCGAAGCAGGCCGACCCGATCCTGCGCTGGTCGCTGGAGATCGCCTCGGAGCGTGTCATCCCGTTCGGTTCGGTGCACCCCGACTGCGCGGACCCCGCCGCCGCGGTGCGCAGGATTGCGGCCGCGGGCCTCAAGGGCATCAAGCTGCACCCGCTCTACCAGGGCTTCGCCGCCGACGAGGCGCGCCTGTGGCCGCTCTATGCGGCGGTGGAGGAGGCCGGGCTGGTCCTGGTGATGCACAGCGGGCGCGACATTGCCTTCCCCCCGGGCGACGAACGCGCCTCGCCCCGCCGAATGCTGCGCCTGCACCGCGCATTCCCCCGCATCCCGCTCGTGGCGGCCCACATGGGCGGATGGCGGCAGTGGGACGAGGCCCTGGCCGTCCTGGCGGGGACCGACGTCTACCTGGAGACCTCGTATTCGATCGGCCTGTGCGCGGCAGCGACGATCGAGGCGCTGCGCGCGCGGCATCCGGCCGAGCGAATCCTGTTCGGAAGCGACAGCCCGTGGCGTGAGCAGGGCGAGGCCCTGGCGCTCGTGCGGGCGGCCTGGCCCGAGCCGGCGCGGCAGGCCGCTGTGCTGGGCGGGAACGCGCAGCGGCTGCTCGGATGACGGGCATGCGCCGTCGTGCGCGTCCGTGCCGGCCCGCCGGGCGGGAACGCCCGGGGCTGTCCGTTGTGGGGGGGGCGGTTGTCTCAACCAGAACGGGTAGCGCGGCCGTCTACACAGCAATGGGGTGCACGGCCGTCCCGGCCGCGGGGCGGCAACCGCGCGTACGCACGCCCCGGGGCTGCCCGTTGGGGAACGGCCGGCGGGCGCACCATGCCGTTGGGGGGCACGCGCCGTCGTGTCCGTCCGTGTGGGTCCGTGTTCGTCCGTGCCGGCCCGGGTCGCTACCGCTCCCGGGTGACCGCCAGCAGCTTGGCCAGCGGGGCGCCGGCCACACAGATGGACGTATCGGCCGCGCCGTAGTAGACCTTGACCTGCCCGTCCGGCTCGACGATGGCGCCGGAGGCGAACACGACGTTGTTGATGTCGCCGATCCGCTCGTAGTCCGTGCGGGGGGAGAGGATCGGCACGGCGCTGCGCGCGAGGACGCGGGTCGGGTCGTCCCGGTCCAGCAGGACGGTCCCGGTGCGGTAGATGGGTCCGCCGGACGTCATCTTGACGCCGTGGTAGATCTCCAGCCAGCCCTCCTCGGTCTCGATGGGCACGGCGGAGCCTCCGACCCGGTAGGAGTCCCAGTAGCCGGGCCGCGGGGCCACGATCATGTGCGAGTCGCCCCAGTGCCGCAGGTCGGGCGAGAAGGATACCCAGATGCAGCCCACGTCGCGGCCGATCGGGCGGTCCAGGCGCACGTATCGTCCGCCGATCCTGCGGGGGAAGAGCAGCCCGTCCTTGTTGCCCGGCTCGCTGATGATCCCGCGTCGTTCGAACCGGTGGAAGTCCTCCGTCGTGGCCAGCGCCATGACCGGCCCGGCGCCGCTGAAGGCGGTGTAGATCACGTGCGGCAGGCCGTCCAGGACGGTGATGCGCGGGTCCTCGATTCCGGCCTCTTCATAGCGCGCCATGGGCGGCTCGGCGGCCGGCGTCATCACCGGCAGGGGCTCGATCTCGAAGTCGTATCCGTCGGCGCTGTGCGCCAGCGCGAACAGCGAGTACCCGTGCTGGCCCTCCACGCGGAGCAGCAGCAGGTATTCCCCGTTCCACTTCACCGGGGACCCGTTGAAGACGGTGTTGCAGGTGAACGGGATGTCCGCGGCCGTGATGATCGGATTCCGGCCGTAGCGTATGAGCACGTCGCTGTCGCCGGCTGCCGGCATGTTCAGTGTCCCTCCGCCTTCCCCTTGTTGCACATGATCTGCAGTTCGTCCAGCGAGATCGTGCCCAGGCAGACGCAGCTGTCGGAGCCCCCGTAGTAGATCTCCACCTGGCGGCCGTCCTCCGACAGGAGGGCGCCGCAGGAGAAGACGAGGTTGGGCACGTCGCCGATCCGTTCGTAGGGCTCCAGGGGCGCCAGCACCGGCAGGTTCGAGCGGCCGAGCACGCGGGCGGGGTCGGCCGTGTCCAGGAAGGCCACGCCCAGCCGGTAGACGGGGCCGCCCGGCAGTTCACGCACGCCGTAGTAGAACAGCAGCCATCCGCAGTCGGTCAGGATGGGCGGCACGGCCGCGCCGATGCGGTTGTAGTCCCAGTAGCCGGCGCGCGGCGTCAGAAGTAGGCGCCAGTCGCCCCAGTGCCGGAGGTCCTCCGAGTAGCTGATCCAGATGTTGCCGCCCTCGCGCGGCCGTTCCAGCCGGGCATAGCGCCCACCGAACCGGTCGGGGAACAGGACGCCGCTCTTGGTGTCCGGCTCGCTGATGAAGGCGATGCGTTCGACGGCTTCGAAGTCGTCCGTCTTCGCCAGGGCCAGCCGCACGCCGTAGTTGGATTCCGCGAGGTAGACGATGTAGTGGGTGCCTTCGAACGGCGTCACGCGCGGGTCCCGCACGCCGTGGTTCTCATACGCGGCGAACGGCCCGGTCCGGGACGGCTCCAGAAGGGGCGCCTCGTCGATGCGGAACTGACGCCCGTCCCGGCTGCGCGCCCGGTAGATCGAGCAGTCTCCGCGCAGGTTCTCCACGGTGACCAGCAGGACGTATTCCCCGTTGTGCCGCGCCGCGCCGGCGTTGTGGACGTCGCTGGCCTGGAAGGGCAGGTCGCGGATGCTCAGGACGGGGTTGTGCGGCCAGCGTCGGACGGTGTTCTTCGAGATCTTCGGCGTCATGGTGCCTCCCCCGATGATTCTCGCCCATGGCGGCCCGGCAAATCAAGCTCGCGGCACGTTGAGCGGAATGACGCCATGTTGTATACTCTCCCGGGGTTGTGCCGGCCGAGCCGGCCCCGCCATGCGGCCCCTGACTTGAGATGTGCTATGCACGTTGACGAAGTCCTGAAGCTTGCCAGGAAGGGCAAGCTCGACCTGGTCGAGTCGGCCTGGACGGAGCTTCTCGGGGAAGAACTCGCCGAGGTCGAACCGCTCTTCTGTGTTCCGGAAACGCTGGCCACCCACGGCCATGCCGAGATGGCCGAGTCGCTGGTCTGGTACCTGGTCGACCTGCTGTCCGAACGCGGCCAGGCGGCCCGGGCGCTCCGGGCCGCGCAAAGGGGCGGGCGGCTGCTGCCCCACAGCGAGCTGCTTCGCAGCCTGCTGGCCAACCTGTACGTGCAGGTCCACTCCGACCGGGCCGACATCGAGAACCTCGTCGACCTGACCATCCGCGATGCCGGGATGCCGCTGGACGACGCGATGGACGGCCTGGCCAACCTGATGGCTGTGCGGCCCGGCGCCTACGTGCTCGATCCGCAGCACGGCGCCGTCGGGCGCGTCGAGGAACTCGACCCCGATCGGGGCGGGCTGGTGGTGACCTTCGAGAGCGGCGAGAAGGTCTACGGCATCACGCTGGTGCCCCGTCTGAAGCCGACCGACGAGGACGACTTCCGGGCACTGGCGGCCTTCGAGCGCGACCGCCTCCGGGAGATCGCCCGCAGCGACCCGGAGGAACTCGTACGGATCCTGCTCAGCACGATCGACCGGCGCATGGAGATGCGCCGCCTCAAGCTGTACCTCGAGCCGGTCGTGGAGGTATGGGGCAAGTGGTGGTCCTCGGCGCGCCCGCGCCTGCAGCGGTCCTCCACCATCGGGCTTACCGAAGGCCGCGCCCCGTCCGTGTTCCTCCGCAAACGGCCCGTCTCGCTCGGCGAGCGGCTCCTGCAGAGGTTCCGCATCGCCGTCGAGCCCATGGACCGGCTGTCGGCGGCCCTGCGTGTGCTCAGGGAACCGCAGGCGCACGAAGGTCTGGACCCGGACGCGCGCGGCGGCATGGTCCGGGATGTCGCCGCCCTGGCCGACGGTGCTCCCGCGCCGCTCGCCGCGGCGGCCGCCGCCGTGGCCGAAGCGCTCAGCGCCGGGTGGGACGACGTGCCCGAACCGCAGCCGGCGGCCGAGTCGGATCCCGTGGCCGCGGTCATGGCCGACCCGGATGCCGTGGCCCGGGCCGTTACCGAGCCGGACGTGCTGCTGTGCACGCTGGGGTTCGTGCGGCGTCGCGCCCCCTCGGGGTGGGTGCAGATGGCGGCGTCCCTGATGCCGCTGGTCGGGCGCGATGCCTGTGCCGCCATCGCCGAGCGGCTCCGGTCGGCCGGCGCCCGCGACGAACTGGCCGAGGCGCGCCGCGAGATCCTGGCCCGCCCCGAGCGCTCGCCCGGTGCGTTGTCGTGGCTCTGGCGCGACTGCGTCGGCGCCCGTGCGCCGGATGAGGACGACGGTGCCCGGCCCATCGTGGTGGCCATCCAGGTCCTCTCGGCGCTGGGGGCGGCCGTCCGCGCCTCCGACCTCGACGAGGAGGACCGCAAGGAGCGTATCTCCGAACTGCGCAGCGCCCTGTTCATCCGTGGCGGCGAGCCCCTGCGGGAGGCCCTCATGGCCGGACGCCCCGAGCAGGTGGCCGCCGTGCGCAACCTGGGCGAACACAACCCCGGCCTGACCGAGCGCATGCAGTCGGACCTGGTGGACATCCTCCGCAAGGTGCAGCCGAGGCTCTTCACACGCGTGGTCCTGCCCTGGGACGAAGGCGTCGTCTACACGACCGAAGCCGGCATCGCGCGGCGCCAGGAGGAGCTGGAGCAGATCGTCCACGTGCGCCTGCCGGAGGTCGCCCGGGAGATCGGCCAGGCCGCCGGGTTCGGCGACATCAGCGACAACGCCGAGTATCGGACCGCCGTGGCCGAGCGGGCGCGGCTGGCCGAACGCGCAGGCCGCATCCAGGAGGAACTGGCCGAAGCCCGCCTGATCACCCACGAACTCGCCTCGGCCGCCCACGTGACCATCGGCAGCCGCGTCGTCGCGCGCAACCTCGCCACCGGCCAGGAGGAGGCATTCACGTTCCTCGGCCCCTGGGACGCCGTGCCCGACGAGGGCATCATCGCCTACAACGCCCCCCTGGGGACGGCCTTCATGGGCAGGTCGGTCGGCCAGGAGGCCGAACTGGCGATCGACGGGGAACGGCGCCGCTGGGAGATCCTCCGGATCGAGCCCTCCCTCTGACGCCCCCGTCCGCCGCCCCCGCCTCACCGGGTAGCCCCGGGCGTCCCTATGGGGCAGCCCCGGCGTTCTCATGGGCAGCCCCGGGCGCACGCACACGGACCCACACGGACCGGGCACGACGGAGCGTGCCCCTCCAGCGGCGTGAACCGTCCGTGCAAGTGGAGGGCCGCGCTCTGTCGCGGCCGGGGATGGCCGGGTGCGGGCACGGACGAAGCCCGTCCGTGCAAGTGGAGGGCCGCGCTCCGTCGCGGCCGGGGATGGCGAGCGGCCGGGGATGGCGAGCGGCCGGTGATTGCAGGCGCGGGCACGACGGAGCGTGCCCCTCCAGCGGCGTGAACCGTCCGTGCAAGTGGAGGGCCGCGCTCCGTTGCGGCCGGGGATGGCCGGGTGCGGGCAGACGCA
>JAAYEJ010000002.1 GCA_012728835.1 Candidatus Brocadiaceae bacterium
ACATCTACCTGAGCCTGACTCTGGGGCGCGGCGAGGCGACGCACCTGGTCCCGGGCAGCCTGCGCGGTCAGTGCCACGAGCTGGGCGGCCAGCAGGTGGCCCTGGCCGCCCAGCGCGGCCATTACGAACTGCGGGGACTGGCCTTCGAGTTTCTGAACGAAAGGACGGCGCCATGAACCGATCCGTGCTGGTCCGTGTCTGCCTGTGCCTGTCCGTTCTGTGCCCCGCCGTCGGCTGCGGCACGGTCCGCACGCTCTGGCGGGACTCGGGCGAGATCGTCGGCCTCTACCATGAAGCACCGGCCCTGGGGCTGCCGCCGCAGCCGGGCGAGGCGCTGCAGGAATCGCGCCGCGTGAGCGCGATGACCGCCTGGTGGCGGCTCAAGGACCTGGCCGACCAGACGCTGGAGAGGCGCGACGAGCTGATCGCCCGCCTGGCCGGGCTGCTGGTCTCGGCGCACGGCGCGCCGGTGCGGGTGCCCGTCACCGAGCCGGAGCTGGAGCGGGCGCTCTCCGACGGCGCGCGCCTGGAGGCGGCGCATCGGACGGCGCTGGCCCGGGACGCCGACCGCCGGCTCGACACCGCCACGCGGCCGGCGCGGTCGGGCTGGCGGCTCTCCAGCGGCATGCTCGGCACCTACGCGCTCCTGGGCGCCTACGGCGGACTGGTGGGCGTGCTCGGGATCCTCTGGCGCAAGGCGAAGGCGGCCGCCCGGGCGGCGGCCACGCTGGCCGGCGCCGAAACCGCCGCGCTGACGACGGTTGTCAAGAGCATCAGCGCCGCGCTGGCCACGATGCCGCCGGGCGACAAGGAGGCCGCCAAGCAGGTGCTGGAGGCGGTCCAGGGCAGGGGCAGCCCCACCGAACGGCGCGTCGCCGAGGTCAAGACCGCGTGAAGGAAAGGAGCCCGCCATGCCGGCCGCACCGCCCATTACCTGCCTGTGCCCGACGCACGGCCGATTCGAGCGCCTGCGCGACGCGGTGGCGTGCTTCCTGCTGCAGGACTACCCCGGCGAGGCCACGCTCCTGATCCTGAACGACGCCCCGGAGCCGCTGGTTCACCGCAACGGCTGCCGCGCGTCCGAATGGTGCCTGGACGCGGTCCGTGTCAGTCCGTGTCAGTCCGTGTCAGTCCGTGTCATCAACACGCCCCACCGCCATGCCAACCTGGGCGCCAAGCGGCAGGCGCTGCTGGAGGCCGCCCAGACGCCGCTGGTGGCCCACTGGGACGACGACGACCTCTACCTGCCCTGGCACCTGAGCGAGGCCGTGGGGGCTCTGGCCGGCCCCGCAACCTGCGCCAAATCCCGCTGCGGCTGGTGGGCGCTCGGCCGGCGCGAATGCTGGGAGCTGCAGGGCGGCGTGCACCATAATACCTTCGAAGGCCAGATGGTCTTCCGGCGCGAGCGCGCCCTGGAGCTGGGCGGCTACCCGCCCAAGATGAGCGGCCAGGCCGCCGACCTGCTGGCCGCCTTCCGCCGCGCAGGCGAGTTGAACCTCTACCGGCCGGCCGACGGGGACGTCTCCTACGTCTACCGCTGGGCCGATGGTGGTGGGCACATCAGCGCCTGCAACGGCCAGGGACAGCAGCGCCAGGCGGAATGGCTGCGGCGCAACCGCGACTTCGGCCTCGGGCGCGACGGCCGGCCGCAGGCACTCATCCCGTCCGGCAACGCGATCCTCTGGGCCCAGGCGCGCCTGACCGGGCAGTTCCACAACCTGCTCGAGCAGCTCCAGCCGCGCCTCGCCCCCGACGCCTGGCAGCGCGCCAGCGCGCGCCTGGCCGCGGCGTAGACAGCCGCCGCCCGCCGCCGGCGAACGAGGGGTGACGGCGAGCACCTTGCCGTGTCCCGTGGTCAAGGCGAGGATCTCACCGCGGAGGGCGCAGAGGACGCAGAGAACGGAACGAACAGTACTGACAACGCCTTCTCCGTTCTCCGCGTTCCGTGCGTCCTCCGCGGTCCATTCCGTAGAGGAGATC
>JAAYEJ010000003.1 GCA_012728835.1 Candidatus Brocadiaceae bacterium
CGTCCAGCGCCGGACCACCCCTGGCGCCAAGGCTACCAGAACATGCCCGCGCATTTATAGCTGCGGCAACAACCGGACATTTCTATCTGCCGTGTATAGCGGACATTTCTATCTGCGGTTGACAATCAGGAATTTTCTGTATTGACACGGATTCGGAGCTGGTGTAGACTTTCCAGTTCTTGTTAAGTTGCCGACCGGCAACCGTCCGCCCTGTGTGCGAGAAGCGGCTGAGGGTGTGGTGCGCCGCTGTGGACGTCCGCACGGTCGGTTGTTGACAGGTCCGGATTCTTGCCGCCACAGGCACGTGCCTGCGTTGTCGCGGGGGCAGAGCGCAAGAAGCCCGCATCGGGCAGATCCGTCGGAAATCCACTATCGGGGAGAAGGATGTTCGTATGGCCAGCAATTCCACAACGGACGGCGGCGCGCCCTGCCAGGCCGCACGCCTCAGCAGACTCGAGTTGATCAAGAAGAGGCATCGCGAGTTGATCCTGAAGCCGCGCGAGAGCATCGCCGCGGACTTCAATGATGAGTTCGGGGACCCGTTTGACGATGTCCTGGACGGCGACCCGATCGAAGTGCCCGAGACGATGGAGACGATGGAGGCCGAGAACTACTGACGGGTTCTCGGCCGTCTCTCCCTCAGGCACGGCACAGCCGGACCAGCAGGCCCTCCAGCCACACCTGCTCCTCCTGCGTCCGCAGGGATGCGGCCTTCGACTCCGCATCGGCTTCCGCGAGCAGGGCGATCTGCCGCGCGAATCGCCCCTCCGACAGTGAACCGACCACCCGCAACGCCCGGCGAACGGCGAACGCCGGCGTATTGGCGCGTCGGCCCGCTTCCTGTTCGCTCAGCCCGGCCTGACGGAATCGCTTGATCTGCCAGAGTCGACGCAGTTGCAGGGCCAGGACGGCCACGATGGCCTCCCGGCTCTCGCCCTGCAGCATGAGCCGACCGCACAACTGCAGTGCGGCCGGGGCGTCGGCCCGAGCCACCGCCTCGGCCAGGTCGAAGGCCGAACGGCTGCGCCCCTGCGAGGCCATCGCCTCGACCTCGCGTTCGGTCACGGCCGACGTGCCGGCCCGCGTGCACAACTTATCCACCTCGGTGCGCAGGGCCGGCAGGTTCGGCCCCAACGCCTCCACCAGGGCGTCGGCCCCGCGCGGCGTCACGTTGCCGCCCAGGCTCTCGGCGTAGGTCCGCACCCACGCCTTGGCGTCCTGCCACGTCAGCCGGGCGCAGTCGATCACCACGCCCTCCGACGCCATCAGGCCCATGAGCGTCCGCCAGTCCGCCGCCCGGTCTGCCTGAGCATCGCCCCTGGCGCCGGAGCCGCGCGGGGGCGAGTTCGGGTTCAGGCGGCCGACGCACAGGATCAGCCGCCCGTCCGCGGACGGCTTCTGCAGGAAGCGCAGCAGCGGCGGCCAATGCGCCTGGAGGAAGGCATCGCCCCGCTCAACGACGACCACCCGACGGCCCGCCAGGCCCAGGAACGGGATCGTGCGCAGTTCCTCGAACACCTCGCGGGCCGAGGCCGGCCCCTCGAATACCCGCACGGTGCTGCCGGGCGAATCCGCCGGCGCCAGCGCGGACTTCAGAACCCCCAGGCAGTGCGAGCGCAGGCCGTCGTCGTCCCCCGACAGCACGAAGACCGGCGCCGCCACGACCTCCGCGAGCCGCGCGTCCAGCTCGAGCGCCTTCCAGGCCCTGCCGGCCATGCTGCACCTCCCGCCAGAAGGGACTACCGCCGGTACGGACGGCCGACCCTGGGGTCCATCCAGATCGGATCGCCCGCCCCCGCATCCAGCGCAAACAGACGGCCTCCCTGGCTCAGCAGGTACTCGACCATCGCCTCTTGCCCCGCCTCGTCGGCCAGGGCGGCCGGTGTGCGGCCCTCGGCGTCGGCGCAGTTCACGTCTGCGCCGGAATCCAGGAGCAGCCCGGCCGTCTCGACGTCGCCCAGGCCGGCGGCGACGTGGAGCGGCGTGCGGCCCGACTGCCGGGTCGACCCGACGTAGGCGTCGCCGGCCAGCAGGGCCTTGACAAGCTCCGGGCGGCGCAGCATGACGGCCAGGTGCAGCGGGGTGAGCCGGTCCGGCCCCACGACGCTGGCGTTCTGCCCCGCGTTCAGCAGTGCCGTCAGCGCCGCCGCGTCTCCTCGGTAGACGGCCGCCAGCAACTCGCCGCCCTCGGCATCGTGCCACCAGGGCCGGGTGCCGAGGGGCGCCAGGCACTCGGCCAGTTCGAACTGGCCGCTCGCGACGGCGACAATGGCCGCCGAGGCGCCCTGGTCATCGCGGGCGTCCGCGTCGGCCCCGCCCGCCACCAGCAGCTCGGCAATGTCCGCCCGGCCCCAGCGTGCGGCCTGATGCAGCGCGGTCATCCCCCTGGCGTCACGCGCATTCGGGTCCGCTCCGCGTTCGAGCAGCAGCGCTGCCATCGCCGCCTGGCCCCGCACGGTGACCACGTGCAGGGGCAGCAGGCCCGTACCGTCCGGCTCGTTCGGGTCGGCGCCCTCGTCCAGCACCTCGGTCAGCGCGCTGATGTCATCGGACTGGCACACCCCCACCACGTAGTCGGCGCGAAGGTCGCCGAACACGAGCTTCCCGCCGTAGCCGCGCAGCACGGCCAAGGCGTTCCCCTTGCCCGCCAGGAGGGCCGCGACCGCCGGGGTGAACCCCTGTGCGCTCAGGACGTTCGGGTCCGCGCCGCGGTCGAGAAACACCCGCAGCATCTCCGCGTCGTCGCGTTCAGCGGCGACGTGGAGGAGCGCTCGCCCGCCGACGGTCAGTGTCTCCGGCCGGGCGCCCTTCTCCAGAAGGAGCTTCACGAGGTCGTATTGGTCATTGGTCACCGCCGCGAAGAGCGGGTACCGGTCCCCTTCCCCTTCGTTGGGGTCCGCGCCGGCTTCCAGCTTCCTGATCACGGTCTCGGTCTCGCCGCGTTCGATCAACTCCGCCAGCGAGGGCTCATCCTCCGACCCCCTCAGACCGCCCAGGACGATCCACGCGCCGCCGGCCAGCAGGGCCAGGCACACGAACACAACCACCGCCCATCTGTGCATGCCGAACCTCCATGGCTGCCGCTCAGCGCCCGCCCGGCCCGTGCCGGCCCGACATCATCAGTCTACGGGTGACTGCGGCGGCCTGCAACCGCCCGCCGCGCTTGACATGCGGCCGCCGGCGGGTAGACTGCTCGCACACCCGCCGGCACCCGCCGGCGGTGCGCCTTCGGCGCGCGTGCCGCGCGGTCCGCATTTCGGAAGCTCCAGGAGTCTGCCCCATGCCCTTCGAACCCGCCCGAAAGCTGGACAAACTGCCCCCCTATCTGTTCGCCGACCTGCGCCGCAAGCGCACGGCCGCCGTCCGGCGCGGCGTCGACGTCATCAACCTGAGCATCGGCGACCCCGACATGCCGACGCCCGAGCCCGTCGTGGCGGAGATGTGCCGGGCCCTGCGGGACACAGGGGATCCGAACCGCCACCGTTACGGCTGCGACGTGCCCGTGCCGGCGTTTGCAGAAGCGGCCCGCAGCTTCTACCGCCGGCGCTACGGCGTTGAGCTGGCCACCGACCAGGTCGTCCCCACGATGGGCGGCAAGGATGCCATCGTCAAGCTCGCCCTGTCGATCCTCAATCCGGGCGACCTGGCCATCGCCCCCAGCCCCGGCTATCCGACCTACAACATCGGCCACGTCTTCTCGGGCGCCGTCACGTACCAGGCACCGCTGCTGAAGGAGAACGACTTCCTGGTGGATTTCGATGCCATCCCCCAGGAGGCGCGCCGGCTGGCCCGCGTGCTCTGGCTGAACTACCCGAACAACCCGACGACGGCGACGGCGGACCTCGCCTTCTTCGAACGCGCCGTCGAGTTCGCCCGCCGGCACGACGTCGTCATCGTCCACGACAACGCCTACGGCGAGAACACCTACGACGGCTACCGCGCGCCGAGCATCCTGCAGGTGGAAGGGGCGTCCGAGGTCGCGGTCGAGCTGTTCTCTCTCAGCAAGGCGTTCTGCATGACGGGCTGGCGCGTCGCCTTCCTGGCCGGCAACGCGGACGTCGTACGGGCGCTCCAGGCGACCAAGGAGAACGTGGACAACGGCACCCTGCGGGCCGTGCAGTTCGCGGCGGCAAAAGCGCTGGACATGGCCGAGGAGCTGATCCCGCCCATCAACGCGGTCTACCGGCGCCGCCGGGACATGGTCATCGACGCGCTGAACGCCGCCGGATGGTCGCTCGAGAAGCCGAAGGCGACCATGTACGTCTGGGCGCCTGTGCCGGACGGCTACGGGGGGTCGAGTGCGTCGTTCGCCACGGACCTGCTGGAACGCACCGGAGTGGTGGTCAGCCCGGGCCTCGGGTTCGGGCAGTGGGGCGAGGGCTACTTCCGCATCTCCCTCACCTATCCGGACGACTCGATCCGCAAGGCGCTTTCGCGCATCACGGAAGACGGACCGTAGCGCGAGGCAAGGAACCGCCACCGGGCGGAGCCACTGAGGAGAGAGGCGTGAGTCGAACGATCCGAGAGCCTGCGCGAGACGTGCCCATTGCCGACGAGGTGGATGTGCTGTCCGTGGGCGGGAGTGCCACCGGAGTGTTCGCTGCCGTGGCCGCGGCCCGGCTCGGCATGCGCGCCGCCGTCATCGAACGTCAGGGCTTCTTCGGCGGCACCGCCACCGCGGGGCTCGTCGCAATCTGGCACGGGCTGCGCGACACGGCCGGACGGCGCGAGGTCATCGGCGGCCTCACCCGCGAAGTGATCGAGCGCCTCCGAGCGCGCGACGCCGTCGATGAGCGCCCGGATCACTTCGTGCTCAATACCGAGGAACTGAAGATCGAGCTGGACCGCCTGGTCATCGATGCCGGAGTGCAGCCGTTTCTGAACACCTGGTACGCCGGCGCGGTCGCCGAGGACGGCCGACCCGTGGCCGCCATCATCCAGGACAAATCCGGTCGCCGGGCAGTGCGCGCCCGCTGCTTCATCGACGCAAGCGGGGACGGGGACCTGATCCGCGACCTCGGGCTGACGGCCGAGAAATGGGACGACCTGCAGCCACCGACGACGTGCGCCAGGTTCTCAGGACTTCAAGCTGCCCTCGCCCGCGCGCCCGGGCTGTCGATTGAGAACGCGGTCTTCAACGAAGCGACGGGCGACCGGCTGCCGCTCGGCTTCCTCTGGTCCGCCAACCTGCCGGGTGTGGGCGACGCCGTGATGGTTGCCGGCACGCGCGTGCCCGGCGCGGACTGCTCCGAGGCCGATCAGTTGACCCGGGCCGAGATCGAGGGCCGCCGCCAGGTGCGCGTCATCCACGATGCGCTCCGCGAACGGCTGCCGGAGGGAAGGTCCATCGGTCTGGACGCCCTGCCGGCCACCATCGGCGTGCGCGAGACCCGCCATGCGCGCTGCCTGCACCGCATCACCGAGTCGGAGTTGCTCGGGGGCGTGCGGTTCCCCGATGCCATTGCCAACGGGACCTATCGCGTCGACGTCCACCACAGCGACAAGCCGGGCCTGACCTTCCGCTACCTGGACGGACGCGAGACCTACCACGTGCCCGGTCGGCTGAGCGTCGAGGGGCGGTGGCGTGAACCGACGGGCGAGGACCCGACGTTCTACCAGGTGCCCTACCGCTGCCTCGTGCCCCGGGGCGCGTGCAACGTGCTCGTGGCCGGCCGCCTGATCGACGCCGACCGCGGGGCCTACGGCGCCCTGCGCGTGATGGTGAACTGCAACCAGTTCGGCGAGGCCGCCGGCACGGCCGCCGCGCTGTCGCTGCAGGCGGGAACCGATGTGGCCTCGGTCGACGCGCAGAGCCTGCGCCGGGCCCTGGCAGCCGCCGGCGCCGTGGTGATCTGACGGGCGCGACGGTCAGCCCAGCAGGCGCTCCATCTCGTCGGCCGTCTTGCCCGCCAGGCCGAGGGACGCCATCGTGCGTTTCGCCTCCCCGGCGTAGTCGCGGCCCATGGCGGCCGACGCAAGTCGGATCACCGCGTCCATACAAGGCGTCGGCACGCGCACCTGCCGGGCAAGATCGGCCATGAAGACGAGGCCGTAGCCGACGTCCTCGTTCAGGTAGCGGTGGTCGAGCCGGCTCTGCGCCATGATGCCCAGGAAGCCGGGCGCCTCCGAGTAGCCGGCGTCGTAGGTAGCCTCGGTCATGTAGCCCTGGCGGACGCCGAGCTCCGGATCGGGCAGCACCTCGACCCCCAGCCGTTTGCCGATCGCGATCCGCTCGCGGTCCAGCGCCTCGATCACGCGTCCCACGGCCGGCGTGACGCCGTCTTCGTAGAAGCGGAAGTCGCCGCCGGTCCGCTCGATCAGCGCGGCGTTCAGAAGCGTCACGGCCGGATGGATGACCGGATTCGCGTTCTGCAGGCTCGTCTGGAGGACGTTCCGTGCGGGCTCCAGGCAGGGATAGACGTCGCCCAGCGCCTCGATCACCGCCGGTGTATCCACCGCCGGCGCCGCGGCCACGAGGACGGCCGCCTTGAGCTTGAGGAAGATGCGGATACGGCCCGGCTCGCCCATGCGGACGGCATAGGGCAGCGTGTGGGTCTCGGCGATGACGATGCGGCGGTCGCCCAGGGACAGGCCGGCGACGCTCTTGAACTCGACGGCCCCTCCGGACGAGCCGGGGCAGACGACGACCATCTGCCCCTCCCTCAGGTGCGGGCGGCAGGCAGCGGCAAAGTGGCGGATGCTGTAGGCCGGCCCGACGGCCAGGATCACGTCCGCGCCGTCCAGCGCCGCCTCGACGTCATGGCCGGCGTACGTGACCGGGGCGAACCCGTTCAGTTCGCCCTCGGCGCTAACGCCGCCTGCAGCAGCGACAGCCGCAACGGAGTCCGGGAACTCCTCGAAATCGAACAGCCGCACGTCATGGCCATGGCTCGCGCAGTCGAAGGCCACGGCACAGCCGCCGTTTCCCGAACCGAGGACCGCGGTGCGCATCCGTCCTCCCTCCGTGCCCGTCCGTCCAGCGGCTACCAGCCGAAGGAACGGTAGGGGTCGTCGAACTCCTCGGGCTGATCCAGATAGAAGCCGTCTGCCCAGCGCGGGGCCTCGCCTTGCGCCACCGGCTCTGAGAAACGCTCGACCAGTGGCGTCCGTGCGCCGCAGCCCATGTTGCTCAGGACGCGCGCAACCAGGAAAGCCGTGCGGCGGAACGTCCGTTTCTGGTTGTAGTACTTCTCGTAGTCGAACTGCCAGGGGGCCATCTGGCACAGGACTGCGTTCCCGTCCGCAGCGATCGCAAGCACACCGTTGCCGAGCGCCTGCGCGCCGCCCGTGATCAGCTCGACCTCGCGCGGATCGCGGTTCATCACGTCCGCGGACCCGACGCCGGCCAGCATGGACGCCGCGTCCGGAGGCTCGAACACGGTGCAGATGTGTTCGCCCCTGGCGGTCCGCAGCGGCGCGGGCAGGAATGACCCCGCCTCGCTGCCCGACAGCCCGAGCGCGAGCAGGCGCCCGCCGGCCGCCAGCCACTGCCGGACGGCCGTCGCGTTCGCGGCCAGCGTCCGGCCGCCGCCGGGGCCGACCACGAGCACCTGGTCGGGGCTCAACGCTCCTCCCTGGTAAGCGGCCATCGACACGCCCGCCTTCTCGAGGTGGGCGCGGCCGGCATCTTCACCGACGTAGACCGCCGTGCGAGCCGCTTCCGGGCGATAGGACGCCGCGTAGTCGAGGATGTTGGCCGCAAGGCGCCGCGCGGCGGGGTCGTCCTCCGTGCGGCCGGTCACGTCGAACTGGCAGAGGATCATCATGCCGCTGCCCTCGCGGCTCACCATGAGGGGGCTGTACTGCAGGCTGAAGCCGCCGTCGGCCACGGGCAGGAAATCGCCCCGGCCCGGCTTCTCGATGAGCACGGAGGCCACGCTGCCCCAGTTGCCGCAGCGGGCGCGTCGCGTCATCTCGATGCCGCACCATTGCTTGAGCTTCTCGCCGCTGCGCTGGCGGATCGTGTAGCCTTCCAGGCGCGGCGGCAGAAGCGTGGCGGCGCCCTGCCAGTCGTGCAGGTTCTCGGTGGAAACGCCCGCCAGCAGCGGATGGTCCGGCACCCGTGCGAACGCCCGGCGCAGTCCGTACTCGGCGATGCGGAACCCGAACCGCCCCTCCAGCACGTCGGCCTTCTGCTCGAACATCACGACCCTCAGCCCGTCGCGAAGCCGGCTGATGTCGGGAGCCGGGCCGTCGACCGTCAGCGCGCCCTTCCCGACCACGAGCACGTCGTATCCATCCGGAACGGCATCCGCCGCGACGGGCCGGAAGGACACCCCCAGGGCGGTCAGGAGCCGGGCCGTCTCGCCGGCCGGGTCGAACAGCGCGATCTGCGCGCCGGAGGCGGGGGCAGCCGCCGGAGGCGGCGCCATGACGTCCACCTGGAACGCATCCTCCTGGGTCTCCCCGGTGCTGAACCGGACGACGGCCGTCAGCGAGTAGGCACCGGCGGACAGACCTTCCGGCAGGCGGAACGCAAGCGGGATCCGCTCCTGCAGGCCGGGCTCGATCGTCACGGACGTCTGCCCCGCCAGCGGCTGCGGGAGGCCCAGCGACCATGAGCAATCGGCGGTGACGGTCTCGCGCGAGTTGTTGATGACGATGAGCTGCTTGTGCAACTCCTGTCCGGGCAGGGCGTTATGGTCCTTGGTCGTGAACCGCTCGGCCTTGCCGCCGATGTAGGCGAGCAGCGGCATGCTGTTGCGGTACAGCGCCCGGGCGGCCGCGCCCGGAATCCAGTCCTCGGCCTCATAGGCCGTCGCCATGTTCTCATGGGGCCGATCGACGTAATCCGGGCTGAACCCCGGACGCTGCAGTTGGTCCCAGTCCACGGCAAAGTCCTGACGGCCCCGGTTCACGCCCTCGCGCAGCGACCAGAAGCTCCCGTAGCTGAACTGGTTGTAGCACGAGACGCCCCACGTGCGGAATGCGCGCACGTTGTCGGTGATGTACATCCCCCGGACCTGCTGCTTGATCGGGTTGCCCTGCGTGGAGGCCCCGACGATGGCGCGCGGGTAGTCCCAGCGGTACCAGGAGTCGCGCGTTCGGAAGTTGTTGGCCTCCCAACGCAGGTTCGCCTTGTCGGTCTCGGGCAGGTCAAACCCCTTGTCGCCAAGGAACTGCGAGGCCCACTCCGCCGGGCAGTACTCCCACTTCACCGGAGTCGAGCCGAACGATCTCTGGCCGTTGATCCAGCCGCGGTACATCGTCCAATCGAGGTCGTAGGGCGTGTCGTACTCGCACAACAGCAAGGGCTTGACGCCCTCCGTCGCCCAGTGCTCGAACCAGTCCGAGACCTCCCGGATCGGCGTGAAGTTCAGGTACAGGTTGTTCGTGTGCATGTTGCCGAGGTTGCCCGACGAGTGGTGGTAGACCACGCGCGTGGGATCGAAGCCTTCGACGATCGATTGCACGAGCAGCCCCCGCTCTGCGCCGGCGTACAGGCGCGGCCCGATCTCCCCGCGCTCGTTGTGGAGCCCGTCGATCCTGTCGGGATCGGAAGAGCCTCCGTAGCTCAGGGCGTTGTGGTTCATGGTGTACATCACGACCGAGGGATGGTTCTGGGCCACCCGCACGTAAAACTCCGCGTGCCGCGCGTAGCCGTTCTTTTCCCGGGCGTCCGGCTCGTCCCACTGGTACTGCCCCAGGTGCGGCATCGAGAACGAGACCAGCATGCCCACGTCGTCGGCCGCCCGCAGGAGTTCGCGGTGGGACAGGTGCGTGCCCGGCTCGACGCCGAAGTGATGCGTGTGGACGACGTTGATGCCGAAGGTCTTGTGACGCAGCAGGGCCTCCCGGGCGGCCTCATACGTGGCCCAGGCGGCGCCGATCAGCGGCTCGTGGCTCGAGCCCAGGAAGCAGTTGATGCGTGTGCCGTTCAGGTAGAAGTCGCGTCCGTTGATCCAGAACTCGCGGAATCCGAAGCGTTGCGGATAGAAGACGTCCAACTCCTGCCCCGAGGCCTCAGCCAGGGTCACCTGGACGTGGTACATGTTCTCGGGCGTGTGCGTATCCCAGAGCTTCTCCGGCTGCCAGGATTCGCTGAACGTGATGCGGCCGTTCTTCACGTCGGCCAACGTGAACGGCGCGCCGGCGATCTCCTTGACGGCTTCCTCGCCGTCCATGACGCGGGCCTGAAGCCGGTACGTGCGGTCAGGCGCAAGCCCGTTGACGGCCGTGTCGAAGGCGATTTGCCAGTTGCGCACGGACGTATCGACCTTCACGTCGTCCACGCGCGGGCCGGCCGGCGTCCCTGTCAGGAAGACGTCGCCGCAGAGCCCGCGCCGGGCCACCGAGCCCCTCCCCTGCCGAGGCGCGCCCGTGTCGCTGAAGATGGCCACCACTTCCGCCAGCGGCAGCGCCCGCACGCGCAGCGTCAGCACGTAGCGGCCGCCCGGACGGCAGGCCTCCGTCAGATCGACCTCTCCGGCGGGGTATGACAGGCGGCCGGCGCTCACGCCGTTTACGAACACGTCCACGTGGGAGTTCACGTACTCGGCCCACAGCGTGACCCGGCGCCCGTCCCAGTCCGCAGGCACGGCGATCTCCCGCTGATACCAGGCCGTGTTGACATCCCGCAGGCGGGTGTCGGCCCAGCTCGGGTGCGGATAGAGCGTCTGGCTTTCCTTCTGGATGTAGGACGTGATGCCCGGCCACGGCCCGGGGACCTTGTAGAAGCCCCAGGCGCGCTGCGGCGCGGCCTCCTCCGCCTCGACGGCCGGCTGCCAGCGCCACAGTCCGTTGATGCAGATGCGCTCACGAGTGGGTGTGCCCTCGCGCCACGCCTTCCCGACGTCCCACTCCGCCTTGACCCCCGCGGGCAGGGTCGCCTGCGCCTGAGCGGACACGGCGGCCTCCAGGCAGAAGAGAGAAGCGATCAGCAGACACAGAACGGTCGCACGTCGTTCGGCATACCGGTCCATCGGAGCCTCCTTCAGGCCACAGCGTCCGTCGTCAGGGGACATCGGAAGCGACTACCGGCCCAGAAGGTGCCGGGTGATGAGCAGATCGAGCGCCTCGTACTGCCGCTCGGCGATCAGCGCGTCCACGGCCGCGGTGTCCAGGCTGCGGACAAGGTCGAGCAGCATCAGGAAGACCTCCCGGCTGTTGGACAGGTGCGTCGTAACGCCCGTGCCGCGCTCCGAGCGCATGGCCTTCACGTCGAGGCCGACGAACTCGCCGCGGGAACCATAGTCGTACCGGTCCAGGATGCGCACCTGGTTGAACGCGCGCCGCAGGTCGACGGCGCCGAACGAGCGGTCCTGGTCGAACTTCAGCCCGTTCTGATCGTTCAGGTGCACGGTGAACAGCTTGTCGAACGCCAGCGCGAAGCCCATCTCATCGGAGGGATCGAGCCCCGCCAGGATGGCGTGCGCACTCTCGATGTTCACGCCCACCCGCGCCGGATCGCTCGCCAGCAGGCCCAGGGCCATCGCGTGGCCGGTGGTCGGCATGTAGGCATGGTCCATCGGCTCATTGGGCTTCGGTTCGACGGCGATCCTGACCTCCGGGTCGTAGTCCAGCATGTCGTTGACCGCCTCGACGATACGGTCCACGGCGACCTTGCTGTCCTTGGACTCCCGGATGTAGGTGCCCTCGCGGGCCAGCCAGAGCACGATCAGCTTCGTGCCCAGCTCGTTGGCGATGTCGATGGCCAGGCGGCTGCGATCCAACGCCCACTGCCGGCAGGCCGGATCGTTGGAGGTGTAGGCGCCGTCGACGCCGCGCACGTCCTCCCAGAGGCGCGGGGCGACGAACTCCGCCGTCAGCCCCTCCCCGTCGAGCACCCGGCGCACCTCGGCCGCCTCCTCGACCACCTCGGGCGCAGTCATGCTGCTCAGCTCGGGCACGGCGTCGTCATCATGGAACTGGACGCCCTCGAAACCGAGCCCCGCGTAGAGCTTGAGCTTCTCCGCAAACGGCAGCGGCTCCCGGACGGTCGGCCCGAAGGGATCGTTGCCCTCATGGATGTTCCACGGGCCAAAGGAGAAGCGAAACGTCCCTGCCATGACCCTGCCTCCTTCACACTGTGCTCGCAGGCATCGTTCCCAGATACGCTCCCATCATAGCGCCCGACCTCCCGGCGGGCAAACACACCGGGCAGAGATGCGCACATGCACGGCCGCCTGCCCGGCAGGGCGGCGCCCCCCCCCTGTGCACGCCGTGCATTGCATCCGCCCTGCCGGGGCAGGTAGGCTGACCGGCGTGGACGAAGACCCTTGCGGCCCGCCGACAGAGGCCCGGAGGCCCCCATGCCCAGGACGCCCGCCGACCCGCGCCGGAGGATCGGCACGCTCAACGAGAAGCCCTTGCACGCCGCCCTCAAGGAATGGTACCGCGAGCCGGGCGACCTGACCGAGACCCCGGTGGACGGCTTCCTGGTGGACCTGGTCCGCGGCGACCTGCTGATCGAGATCCAGACGGGCAACCTGGGCGCCGTCCGGCGCAAGCTGCAGCGACTGGCGCAGGGCCATCGCGTGCGGCTCGTCTACCCGATCGCCGAGCGGAAGTGGATCGTGCGCATGTCGCAGGAGGGCGACCGGCGGCTGGGGCGCCGCAGGTCCCCCCGGCGCGGCGCCCTGCACGACGTGTTCGAGGAGATGGTGAGCCTGCCGCAACTGCTGGCCCTGCCCGGCGTGTCGCTGGAGGTGCTGATGATCCACGAGGAGGAGGTCCGCCGCTACGACCCGCAGCGCGCCTGGCGGCGCCGCCACTGGGTCGTCCAGGAGCGCCGGCTGCTGGAAGTCCTGCACGGCTACCGCTTTGAGACGACCGGAGACCTCCGAGCCCTGCTGCCGAGGTCGCTGCAGGAGCCCTTCACCACGGCCGACCTGGCCGAGGCGGTCGACTCCACGCGCCGCCGCGCCCAGCAGATGGCCTACTGCCTGCGCACCCTCGGGGAGATCGTGCCCACCGGCCGCCGGCGCGCCGGAATCCTCTACCGCCGCGCCACGGCGTAGCGGCCCGCACCGGCGGAATCCCTCCGTGCTTGCGGTCCCGACGTGCTATGATCCGTGATGATGGGCACATTCGCTTGCGGGGGATCCTCGATGGTGCAGACACAGGACAGCGCATGCCGCCGGCGCCGCAGATTCCGCATGGTGATTCCGGCGTATCCGGCGTTCAACATCTACTCCGGCGTCGCGGACAAGATGACGGCCCTCGGCCCCATCTGCGTGGCCACGGCCGTCAACGACATCGAGGGGTGGGACGTCGAGGTGATCGACGAGAACAACTACCGCCGGGGGGCGCCGCGCGATGAGGCCGGCCTGCCGGACCACCGCACTCTCCAGAGCGCACGGCCGGCGGACGCCGTGGGCTTCTACGGCGGGCTGACCAGCACGATCCCGCGGCTCCTGCAGGTGGCCGCCGTCTACCATGAACTCGGCGTGGCCACCGTGGCGGGCGGACAGCACTTCGTCGAGGAGAACGTGCCCGAGGCGCTGGACGGCGGCTTGGACTACGTGGCGGACGGCGAGGGCGAGGAGGTGATGCGCGAACTGCTGGAGGTCTTCGACGGCCGGCGGCGCCGGGAAGACGTCCGGGGCGTGGCCTACCGGGACGAGACCGGCCGCGTCCGCCGGTCGCCCCGCGCATCCATCGAGGACCTGAACGCCCTGCCCGTGCCCGACTTCTCCCTGCTGCGGTACGGGCAGGTCAGCATCTACCCGGTCGGCCGGGTGCGCGGATGCGGCATGAACTGCGAGTTCTGCACCGTCAAGGGCAGGCCGCGCTACGCCTCGCCCGAGCGGCTCATGGACCAGTTCACGGCGCTGTTCGAAAGGCACGGTGCGCGCAAGTTCTTCATCGTCGACGACCTGTTCGGCCAGGACCGCGACGAGACGCTGCGGCTGTGCGGGATGCTCCGCGACTACCAGGACCTCGTGGGGGCGCGGTTCAGCATCACGGTGCAGATCCGCCTCGACAAAGCCCGCGACGCCGAGCTGCTGCGCCACATGCGCGCGGCCCGCATCAATACGGTGGCCATCGGGTTCGAGTCGCCCATCACCGAGGAGCTCGACGCCATGAACAAGCACCTGAAGCCCGAGGCCATGATCGCCCTGGCGCACCTCTACCGCCGGGCGGGCTTCTGGGTGCACGGCATGTTCATCTTCGGCTACCCGATGCAGCCGGGACACGAGTTCCACATGGAGGCCGGCGAGCGAGTGAAGCGCTTCCGCCGGTTCATCCGCAAGGCGCGCATCGACACGGTGCAGGTGCTCCTGCCCGTGCCACTGCCGGGCACCGAGTTGCGCCGCCGGCTGGCCGGGCAGAACCGCGTCTACTCGACCCGCCACGTCGGATGGGAGTACTACGACGGGAACTTCCCGCTGTTCGAACCGGACGCCCCGCTGACGGCCGAGGAGCTGCAGGCGTCGATCCGCAGGATCATGGGCCGCTTCTACCGCTTCACGCACGTCTTCTCGGTCGGGCTGAACGTCCTGTCGTTCCCCGGCATCGTGCTCCACCTGCACAACCTGCGGGCCGGATGGCAGCGATGGTCGCACCGGTGGTGGAACAGCCTGGTGGGCGTCGCCGGATGGCGCATCATCCGCAAGTGGACGGAGCGGTTCCGCAAGGGGAGCTTCACGCAGAAGCTCGGGCACGCCCGGGACGCGCTGCACGGCAGCGGCACGGCCTCCGGCGCGCCGACTCCGTAAGGCTGCGCCGGCGGAGACGGGGCTCGGCCCCTACGTGCCGGCCGCGCGACACAGCAGGGCCACCCACTGGCCCGACGCCGGCGGGGCCAGCGGCACGACGTCGCCGCCGGAGACCTCCCGCGTCCCGGCCCATCGGCTCCCGTCCACGGCCAGCCACCGGCACTCGAACCGCCCGGTCGCCCGCCGCAGGTCCAGTCCCACGCGGCCGCCGTCCGGGAAGTAGACGGCGTACTGCTCCCCGTCGATGCGCGTCAGGTAGGCGGCGTTCGTCTCCCGGCCCACCAGGAGCGAGTGGCCCGAATCGGGCTCGCAGCGGAAGATGTCGAGTTCCGCCAGCAGCAGGCGCGCGCTGCGGAGCTGGGCCTGCGCCGTCTCGCTGAGCCCCAGGCCCGACGGCGGCCGATGGAAGCGGCTGGAGGCGAAGCCGCCGAGGATGTTCCGCCAGAACGTCTGCATCCCGTGGGTGGAGTCGATGCCGCGGTCCAGCCACTTCGACGTGTCGGCCCCGTAGATCTTCGTCTCGTTCATGGGGCGCGGGTGGTCGGCCAGGTATGCGCGCACCCATTGGGCGTTGTCCCAGTTCGCCTCCCCGGTCGTCTGGCTGTTCTGCGAGATGTCGACGAACGTGTACAGCTCCGGATGGTCGAACGTGGCCCGGTGCATCGGCCCGGTCACGTCCCACTGGTCCCACATCTCGGTCAGTTCAACCGTCACGCCGGCCCCCCGTGCCCGGTCACGGATGTACCCCGCCCAGTAGGCGCCCCATTCCGGCACCCCGCACGTCTCGTTGTCCATGCAGTAGAGGACGTGATCGTGCGGGAGAGTGTACGACAGCACCTTGTCCACGAACTTCTTCTGGAACGGCAGCACGACGGCGTTGTTCTGCAACGTCGGCACCGTGAAGAAGAACGGCTGCTTGTTGTGGAGCGGGTGCTCCGGGTATTCGGGCGCGAGACCCGACTCCTCAAAGGTGTAATTGACGTTGTTCCCCGGGTTGAACGGGTCGCTCTCCCAGTTGCCCCGGCTGTGGTCGAAGCGGTCCCACAGCTCGATCTGCACCACAACATCGCGCTCGGCCGTGAGGCGAAGCATGGTCTCGAAGCGATCCCAGTAGACGTCATTCCACTGATTGAGCTCGTAGCGCCCGTCGTCCAATCGCTTGAAGGCCTTGACCTCGTAGCCCTGGTCCGGCCGGTCGCTCATCGTGTTGCGGATGTAGTTGCCGCCGACGGAGGCGAGCAGGTCCAGGTGCTCCTCCAGGTCCGGGATCTGGAACAGGTTGTCGTCGACCGTGCCGCCGAGCAACACGACGGGACGGCCCTTGTGCTGCCAGTAACGGGGGTTGCCGGCGTACGGCCGGATGCGCCGAGCCTCGCGCGCCGCGTCCATCGAAGGCCCTCCATGCAGAACGGGGATCTGTCGGTCGGTCAGCCCTCGATCACTTCCAGGATGCCGGCCTTGTCCAGGCCGGCCAGCCCGAGCTTGTCCAGCGTCCGGCCCGTCTGCCAGTAGTCCTCCCCGCACACCGCGGAGCCGATGGACACGATGCCGTCGGTCAACGGCGTGCGGAGGCCGACCGCCTGCCCGAACTGCGAGCGCGGCACCAGCCCGAAGGGCAGGTCCTCGGTGATGTAGCGATCATGCACCGTGCGGGGGCCGACGATGCCCGCCAGGACGCCCGCCGTGTCGAACGGGGCCGTGAACTCCACGCCCATGATGCTGGAGGTCGTGCGGAAGTCGATGTCGCGATACTCGGTCATGTCGAACTCGAGCGCGCGCGCCACATTGCGCGATTCCTCGTAGACGCCCCGAATGACCCGCGCGACCGACTCGGTGATGCCCTCGCGGTACATGTTGAAGTCGCCCCCCGAATACTCGATGCGGCCCGTGCTGAGCAGCGAGCCCGGGGGATGGACGATCGGATTGACGTTGTTGAACGCCGCCGCGAGCACGTTGCGGCAGGGCGAGATGCACGGGAACATCTCGTGCAGGGCCTGGACGACCTCGGCCGTGCAAGCCGCCGGCAGCGCCCCCGCAAGCACGTGCGGGGCCGTCAGCAGAAGCTTGATCCGGCCCGGGCCGGTGATCCGCGTGCCGTACGGCAGGGTGCTCGTCTCGAGGATCGTGACGGCCCCGAGCCGGCCGGCCTCCTCCAGCATCCGGCGCAAGCGCAGCGAGCCGAAATCCCCGGCCCACACCACCACCTTGTGCCCGTCGCGGAACAGAGGGATCATCTCCCGGAAGAACACCTCATGGCCAATGGCGGGCATGACGACGTGCAGCCATTCGGCTTCGGCGAGGGCCGCCGGAATATCGGTGCCGACCCTGTGGATCGGGAAGGTGCCCTGCGGCCCGATGCCCGTGGCCTCGATGGCCTGGGCGTCCAGGGTGGCCTGGAACGTCCCCGCGAAATCCGGATGCTCGCACAGGTGAACATCGTAGCCCCGGTCGGTCAGGTCGACCGCCATCGTGTGCGCCCCTGCTCCCCCGCCCAGAACGGCCACCGTCTGTCGACCCATCAGACGCCCTCCCTTCGGCACTCGGGCCGGCGTGGCCCGCGCACGGCATGATACGCGCCCCCGCGCCCGCAGGCAATCGCCTCCCCCAAGAACGCGCGGCGGTCCGGGGTAGGCCATCGGAACGGGTGGCCGGCCGGAGCCGCCGCGCAGGGCCGCAGCACGGCGCCCGAAGGCGCGTGATCAGAAGCCGGCGGCCTTCATGGCGTTGACCGCGAAGATGTAGTGGCCGATCTCGCCGATGGTCGACTCCATGTTGGCCACGTTGCCGTCGTCCAGGAAGTAGAGGGCGTTGTCCTGCGGCCGGTAAGGGCGGATCGTCGTGTAGCCCGGCACGGGCACGCCCGGCACGATGCCGCCCTCGGGCGCGTAGACGTGAAACAGGTGCCCCGAGTGCAGGTGCTTCGGCCCGTCGAGGCCGATGCCGGAGACGAACACGTGGTCGCTGATCGGATGGAGGCCGTACAGCCACAGCATGGGGAGCACGGCCTTCTCCAGGAGCCTGCGCTCCGGCAGGACCTTCGAGATCCAGTAGGCGTCGTAGACGCGCTGGGCGGCGAAGACGGCGTTCCCGCACTTGCCGAAGTCGGTGTAGTGCCCGGCCCAGGGCCGGCCGCCGAGCATACCATCCAGGTAGTCGGCGTTCTGCCGGCAGACCTTCAGGATGGCCTCCTTCAGAGCACCGTCGGGCAGGCCGGGCACGAGCCGGACCAGCACGGGGGGCGCGAACCAGAACGACCCGCTGCCGGATGCCTCCCTGGCGGGCCAGTCCATCGGCAGGTTGTCGATCTTGTCCGTCATCGCCTCGAGTTCCTGCAGGTAGCGGGGATCGCCGGTGGTCATGTGAAGCTCGGCCAGCGCACAGGCGACGTTGCCGTCGCGGCCGATGGTCCGCGTGTTGAAGTACGCCGTGTTGCGGTAGACCTCCTCGTGCGTACGGAAGTACTCGTAGGCCCGCCGGGCGGCCTCGATGCACTCCGCCGACAGCGCGGGGTTGGACGCCCTCAGAACCCGACCGGCGGCGCAGAGCGCGGTCGCCTGCATGCACTGGAGTTCGGCATGGTAGTCGACGTAGACCTCGCGCTCGTCGCCGGTGCCCGGCACGTTGTCGGTGGACTTGTCCCAGCCGCCCGGGCTGCTGCGCCGCGTCGGCTGGTCGACCACCCCGACGTAGCTGCGCCCGTCCGGCTGCATCATGCTCAGCAGCCAGAGGGCACCCCACTCGACCTGTTGGAGGATGTCCGGCGTCTCATCCGGCCGACCGAGCGTCCAGGTCCGGGCGTCGAAGTCGGCCGTCGCAACATCGCGGCTCAGCCCGAACTCCTCGTAGGCCAGCGCCAGTTGAAGGACCGCGAAGCCCTGCGCGTAGATGTTCAGGTCGCAGTCGCCGGCGTCGTGCCAGCCGCCCCTGGCGCAGGGGATCGGGTCTCCGGCGTCATACGGCGTGCCCTCGCACTCGTAGGACCGAAAGCCGTCGACGCTCCCCCGGCCGCCGCGGGCCGGCACGCGGATGCCGTCGTCCATGTGGCAGGCCGGATGCCCGGCGCAGTCCGGCCCCAGGTCGACCGCGGCATGGCACATCTGGAACGGCAGGAAGTAGTCGAGGGTCGGCTCCCAGAGCGCATCCTCGAAGACGCTCGGGCGGACGGCGACGTCGAGCGCACCCCGGGCCCAGACGATGCGGTAGTCGCCCGCCTCGACGACCTCGGAGAAATCGAAGACCGCGAAGTCGCTCTGCATGTGCTCGTACGGCCGGACGGTGTCGGCAAAGCGCCCCTGCTTCACGACGGTTCCGTCGGCCCGTTCCAGGCGCACGGAGTCGTCGGCGGGTCGCCGCAGATGCCGGGGCCATTCGAGCACGACCTTCTTCTCCCCCGCGGCGGGGTAGCCGACCAGGGAACGGCGAACCGCCCAGGTCGACTCCTCGCTGACCTGGGGGAGCGTCAGGTAGAGGTCGACGGGCCGGCCGGGCTCGGCCGGGAAGCCAACGTCGATGAGGTAGCGGAGGTCCTTCCACCGCCGGCGGTCGCTGACGCTCATGCCGTGGTCGCATTCGAGTATGAGGTTCAGCGACGGATCGTCGAGGCTGCACTCGATCCGGCGCGCGTCGCGCACGAGGGTCACGTGATCCGGCGAGAACGTCTCCGGCAGCTTGATGGCCTCGCCATCCGCACGGATGGTGGTTCCGCGAAAGTTCTGGAACGGCAGCTCGAAGAAGAAACCCTCCCAGGCGCTCGTGTCGCCCGCCCAGTCGCCGTTGCGGACCAGCCGGATGCGGACTCGGTCCCCCTCGATGGAGACCTGCTGGTCATAGGTGACGGTCGTGCCGGGCACCTCCCCGTGGACGGCGAACGTGCCGAGCCCGAGGACGCCCATCGCCTCCTCCCGCTCCTGGCCCTCCACCAGCGTCTTCCTCCCCGCCATGCGGTCGAAGGGGAAGTAGCCCGCCCTGCCCTGGCAGTAGATGCCGGCGTTGTAGACGACGATCTCCGAACCGCGCATGACGTGGAGCCCGCCGGTGACGTCGCCGAAGACCATGTACGGCCCCTGCCGGATGCGGCCCCTCTCCAGGGGCGTCAGGGCCTGCGGCTGGGCCAGGCAGACCGAGCCCCCCAGCAGCAACGCACCGACCGCGACGACCATGCACGCCTTCCACACCGTCCCCATCGCCATACCCTCCCAAGTTCCGTGGCTTGCCCCACCGCAAACGATACCTGAGCGCCCCCCTGCACGCCAGCACCGTCGGCACAGGACCATCCGCCCGCAGACGCAGCCGCGACCGGCCGGAAGGTACCGGCAGACGTTCAGTCGACCGACGGAGGCGGGGCCGGCGCGCCGGCCGGCGTCTCCTTCTCCAGGCGCTCCAGGCAGCGGCCCAGTTGCCCCAGCATCCGGTCGATCTCCTCCGCCGTGACGTCCAGCACCGGCCGGAAGCGGATCGTCTGCGTCCCCGCCCCGAGCAGGAGGAGTTGCTCGGCCTCCAGGGCGATCTGGCGCAGGCGCCCCTTGTGCTCCGCCACCCGAAGGGTGAAGCCCTGGTAGAGGCCCATGCCGCGGATGTTGAAGATGAGGTCGTGGAAGCGGTCCGCCAGGTCCTGGAGGCCCGTCACGAGTCGTTCGGCCTTCGCCGGCACCTGCTCGATCAGGCCCTCCTCTTCGACCACGCGCATCTCCTGCACGAACCGCACCATGTCGGCCAGGTTGCCGCCCCAGGTGGAATCGAGCACGCCGCGGTCGCTCATCGGATAGAGCATGTAGACGGCGCCGTTGGCGAACTTCTTGGCCGTCGCCACGGCCTGCGGGGGATACGGCAGGTCGAACTGGTCGATGGCGAACACCGTGCCCGTCTGTCCGCCCGCCGTCTGCACCTCGTCGAAGCCCAGGAAGACGTCGTACCGGTGCGCGAGTTCGCTGAGCCCGCGGAAGAAGGCCGGATCGGCCGCGCGCTGGCCGCCGGCGCCCTGGATCGGCTCGACGATCATGCCGACCACCTCGCCCCGGTAGCTGCGCAGGCAGTCCTCGACGATCGACAGGCTGGTGGCCATGCGCCGCTCGTTCCGCTCGGCGGGCTGGCTGCTGTCGGTGGACGGGAACGGCACCTGCAGGTTGCCCGGCACGAAGCCCCGGAAGTCCCGCGTGACGACGGGGTCATGCTCGAGCTGCGTCACGCCGAGCGCGAAGACCGTGCGCCCGTGGAACGCCCGGTCGAAGTAGACGAAGCGGCGAACGCTCGGGATCTGCCCCCGCTTCATCAGCTTCTCGTCATGCAGGTTGATGAAGTACTTCATCATGTTCTCGACCGCCTCGGCGCCCGAGTTGACGGCGTAGACCTCCAGGCGCTCGTTGCGCATGCAGCGCGGGGCCAGGCGGTGGAGGAGCCGGTAGTACTCGAGGCACTCGGGCGTCAGGAAGTCGGGGTTCGCCGTCTTGTTGTTGGCCGCCCGGGCCAGTCGGGCCAGGTACGCCGGCTCCTGCAGGCGCGGGTGGTTGTGCCCCAGGAGCTTGGAGCCGTAGTAGCCCGCCCAGTCGAAGATGCGCTCGCCGTCCACGGTCACCAGGTACATGCCGCTGCAGCGTTCCAGGTCAAGCACGAACGGATGCGGCTCCACAATGACGTAGCGCTTCAACTGGTCGATGATCTCGCGGCTGCGGGGACCCGGGAACATGGGCGGACCTTTCAGGGCAGGGGGTAAGCTGCTTGCAGACAAGAACTCCCGGCAGCGGCGCAAAGGTCGATCCCGGTCGCACGGAAGCACGCCGTTGCATCCGTCGCAAGCGTAGCACAAACGGGAAGGCGACCGCAACCCATGCCCGGCCGCCCGGGTCGTCGATTGCATTCCGGGCGCCGGTCGAGGACGATGTGCAGGGGTGACCCATGAGGAAGACATCGATCCTGATCGCGCTCCTGCTGCTCTGCCTGGGCGTGGCCGCCGCCGGCGGGCTGGTGAACGCCCGGTCGGTCGGGACGTGGTACGCCGATCTGCAGAAGCCCGCATGGACCCCGCCCGGCTGGCTGTTCGCGCCGGTCTGGACGGTGCTCTATGCGGCCATGGCCGTGGCGGCCTGGCTGGTATGGACCCGGAACGGCGCCCGCGCCGCGGCACTGCTCATGTTCCCCTACCTGGCCTGGGTGACGTTCGCAACGGCCCTGAACTTCGCGATCTGGCGCTTGAACCTCTGACCAGGGAACCTCCCGGCATGCTCCGCAACACGTTCTGCCACATCCCCGGCATCGGCCCCAAGGCGGAAGAACGCCTCTGGAGTGAAGGCATCCGTTCGTGGCAGGACGCGTGCGCGGGCACGGCGCTGCCGCTCTCGCCGGCCCGCTGCGACCTGGTGCGCCGCCATGCGGAGGAGTCCCTCGCTCGGCTCGCGGCGAAAGACGCCGGTTACTTCGCCGACGGCCTTCCGTCCACGCTGCACTGGCGGCTCTTCCCGGAGTTCCGCGATTCGACGGCCTACCTGGACATCGAGACGACGGGCCTGGGCGGCGCGTGGGACCACGTGACCACAATCGCCCTCTACGACGGCCGTGCCGTGCGCACCTACGTGCATGGACAGAACCTGGAGGCGTTCCCGGACGATGTGCGCGACTGCCGCCTGCTGGTCACCTACAACGGCAAAACGTTCGACATCCCGTTCCTGGAGCGGCAGTTCGGCATCCGCCTGCCGCAGGCCCACGTGGACCTGCGCTACGTGCTGCACCGCCTGGGCTACCGGGGCGGCCTCAAAGGCTGCGAGCGCCGGCTCGGCCTGGACCGCGGCGAGCTGACCGGGGTGGACGGGTTCTTCGCCGTGCTGCTCTGGCAGGAGTACCGCCGCAGCGGCGACCCCCGCGCACTGGAGACGCTGCTGGCCTACAACGTCCAGGACACCGTGGGCCTGGAGACGCTGCTGGTGATGGCCTACAACATGCACGTCGGCCGCACGTCCTTCGCCGAGACCCACTCCCTGCCGCTGCCCGCCGTGCCGCCCGCGCAGTTCGTCCCGCACCGGCCGACCATCCGCCGCATCCAGCGGCAGTGCGGCTGGGCGTAGCCCCAGCCGCACTGCCGCCCGGCCCGACCCACAGAAGGCCCGTCTCAGTAGCCTGCGCTCTGCATCGCGGGCACCGAGAACAGGTAGGTGCACAGCCCGGCAATCGTGTACTCGCAGTTCGCGACGTTGCCGTCGTCGAAATCGTACAGGATGTTGTCCGAATAGTACGGCCGCACGGCCGTCATGCCCGGCACCAGGCCGCCCGGCAGGGAGCCCTTCTCGGGCCTGAACAGGAAGCCCAGGTGCCCGCAATGCAGGGCCTTGGGGCCGTCCAGGCCGGGGGCCGCGTAGTAGGACCGGTTGTGGATCGGGTGGAAACCGTAGAGCCACAGCATCGGCATCACGGCCTTGTCGAGCGAGACGACCTCGGGGACAACCTTCGAGATCCAGTAGGTGTCGTAGACGCGCGTCGGCCAGCAGTGCGCGCTGCCGAGCTTGCCGAAGTCGGTGTAGTGCCCCGGCCAGGGCCGGTCCCTCAGCAGCCCGGCATGGTACTGCGCGCCCCTGCGGCAGGTGCTCAGGCAGGCCTGCTTCAGCGGACCGTCGGGCAGCTCGAGAGCCAGTCGGGCGAGGGCCGGTCCGGCGTACCAGAACGATGAGCAGCCGGACTCCCGCTTGTTGGGGTAGCTCAGGTTCAGGTCCGCGATCTGCCGGGTCATGGCCTCCAGCTCGCGCAGGTAGGAGGGGTCCTTCGTGGTCAGGTACAGCTCCACGAGCGCGCCGATCACGCCCTGGTCACGGCTTCCCTTATGGTTGTTGTAGAAGTAGGCGGTCGGGCGGTAGAGGCTCTGGTCCTCGAACGCGCGGAAGTGGTCATAGGCCTTCCGGGCCGCCTCCAGGCACGTGCGGGCCAGTTGCGGCCGGCTCTCCCTCAGCACACGGCTGACCGCGCAGAGGGTCGTGGCCTGCAGCAACTGCAGTTCGGGGTGATGGTCCACGTAGACGTGCCGCTCGTCGTCCGTGCCGGGGGTGTTGTCGGTCGCCTTGTCCCACCCGCCCGGGGTGCTCCGCCGGCTGGGCTGCTCGACAACGCCGACGTAGCTGCGGCCGTCCGGCTGCATCATGCTCAGCAGCCAGAGGGCGCCCCATTCGACCTGCTGGAGGATGTCCGGCTGGCCGTCCGGCTGACCGAGCCGGAACGTCTGGGCGCCCACGTCCAGCGTGGCGGCATCGCGATCCAGGCCGAACTCCTCGTAGGCCAGGGCCAGCACCAGGGTCGAGAATCCCTGGGCATAGATGTTCAGGTCGCAGTCGCCCGCGTCGTGCCAGCCGCCCCGTCCGCACGGGACGTGATCGCCGGCGTTGTAGGGCGTACCCGTGCATTCGTAGGACCGGAAGCCGTCCGTGCCTGAGTAGTTCGCCGGAACGCGGCTGCCGTCGTCCATGTGACAGAACGAATGCCCGGGCAGGCTCGCCCCCAGGTTCACGTCGGCGTGGCACATCTGGAACGGGATCATGCAGTCGAGCGTCGGCTGCCACAGCCCGTCCCCGAACACGCTCTCGCGGATGGGGAACTCCACCGTGCCCCGCGCCCAGACGATGCGATAGTCACCGGGCTCGCGGACCTCGGAGAAGTCGAACATGGCGAATGCCGCCTGCATGTGGGGCGGCGCCACCGTCTCGCCGAAGACGCCCTGCTTGACGAGCGAGCCGTCCGCCCGCTGAAGCTGGACGCGCGCATCGCCGGGCCGGTTCAGGTGCTTGGGCCATTCCAGGACGACCTTCTTCTCGCCGCGCACGGGGTAGCCGATCGGCGAGTAGCGGACCGCCCACGAGTCCTGTTCGGCCATCGGCGGCAGGGTCAGGTACAGGTCCGTGTACTCGCCCGGCGCGCTCGGCAGCGAGATGCCGACCAGGTACTTCAGGTCGCTCCAACGGCGCCGGTCGCTGACGGTCATCCCCCGGTCGCACTCGAGAATCAGGTTCAGGGACGGATCATCCACGTTGCACTCGACCCTGCGCACCCGGGAGGCGATCGTCTGCTTGTCCTCCGAGTAGGTCTCCGGCAGGCGGATGGTCTGGCCGTCCGCCCGGATGGTCGCCGCGCGGTAGTTGTTGAACGGCAGCTCGAAGAAGAAGCTCTCCCAGGCGCTGCCCGTCCAGGTGCCCGTCCGACGGAAGCGGATGCGGACCCGGTTGCCCTCGATGGACACGTGCTGCTCGTAGGCCACGCCCGCCTGAGGGATGCGGCCCTGGAACGCGATCGTGCCGACGCCCAGGTCGACGTCCTTCTCGGGCATCCGCCCGAAGGGGAAGTAGCCGGCCTGCCCCTGGCAGTAGATGCCGGCGTTGAAGACGATGATCTCCGTGCCTTTCATCACGTGCAGGCCGCCGTTCAAGTCGCCCTGCACCATGTACGGCCCCTGCTGGATGCGGCCGTCCGGGTGCGCCCGGAGGGCCTGGACCTGGCCGTTGGCCACCGACGCCGCCAGCATGCACGTCAGAACGCCCGCCATCGATAGTGCACGAACACGTCTCATGGACACGTTCCCTCCCGAGATATCAGAAACCGGCCTTCCCCATCGCGTTGACCGCGAACACATAGGCCGCCGTCTCGGCGATCGTGCTCTCGCCGTTCGGGACGTTGCCTTCGTCGAAGTAGTAGAGCACCCCGTCCGGGAAGTACGGCCGGATGGCCGTCATGCCCGGCACCGGCGCGCCCGGCACGGTGCCCAGCAGGGGTTTGAGCACAGCCCGCAAGTGGAGCGAGAAGATGCTCTTCGGACTGTCGGGGCCGATCCCCGACACGAACGAGACGTTGCTGAAGGGGTGGAACCCGTAGGTCCACAGCATCGGCTGGACGGCCTGCCCCATCGAGACGACGTCGCCGGCGACCTGGGAGAGCCAGTAGACGTCGAACGCCCGCCGGTGCGGGGCCGCCGTGTTGCCCACCTTGCCGAAGTCCGTATAGTGCCCCGCCCAGGGGCGCCCGCCCAGGCGCTCGGCGTGGAACCGGGCGGCCCGGCGGCAGGTGCTCACGCAGGCCGACCGCAGCCGGCCCTCCGGCAGACGCCGCGCCAGGCGCGCCAGCACGGGCGGCGCATACCAGTAGGACGAACTGGTCGACTCCTGCTTGGACGGGTAGTCCAGGTCCAGGGCCTCGATCGTCTCCGTCATCGCCTCCAGTTGGCGCAGATAAGCGGGGTCGGCGGTGGTCATGTACAGCTCGCCCAGCGCCGTCAGGACGTTCCCGTCCCGCCCCTTCGTGTTCGGGTAGAAGTAGGCGGTCTTGCGGTAGACCTCCTGGCGGGAGCCGAAGTGCTCGTATGCACGCCGCGCCCCCTCGACGCACCGGCGCGCCAGTTCCGGCCGCGCCTCCCGCAGTGCGCGAGCGGCCGCGCTCAGAGCCGCCGCCTGCATGCACTGCAGGTCGGCGTGGTAGTCCACGTACACGTGCCGTTCGTCCCCGGTGCCGGGCCGGTTGTCCGTCATCTCGTTCCAGGGGACATCGTTGCGGCGGAGGTTCGCCTGCACCACGACGCCGACGTAGCTCCGGCCGTCCTCCTGCAGCATGCTCAGCAGCCAGAGCGCGCCCCACTCCACCTGCTGCAGCACGTCGGGCGTCCCATCGGGCCGGCCGGCCTGGAACGTCCGCGTGCTCACGTCCAGCGTCGAGACGTCGCGGTCCAGGCCGAACTCCTCATAGGCCAGCGCCAGAAGATACGTCGCGTAGCCCTGCGCGTAGATGTTCAGGTCGCAGTCTCCGGCGTCGTGCCATCCGCCCACGCCGCAGGGGATCGGATCGCCGGCCTCGTAGGGCGTGCCGGTGCACTCGTAGCCGACGAAGCCGTCCGTGCCCGCGTAATGCGCCGGCACGCGGATGCCGTCATCCATGTGGCAGTGCGCGTGGCCGACGATGCCCGGCCCCAGGTCCACGTGGGCGTGGCACATCTGGAACGGGATGAAGCAGTCGAGTGTCGGCTCCCAGAGGGCGTCCTGGAAGATGCTCTCGCGCAGGGAGAACCGCACCTCGCCGCCGGCCCAGAGGGCGCGGTAGTCGCCCGGCTCGCGGACGTCCGTGAAGTCGAACGGCGCGAAGCTCGCCTGCATGTGCCGGTACGTCACCGTCCGCCCGAAGCGCCCCTCCCTCACCACCGCCCCGTCCGCCCGCTGGATGCGAACGCGGTCGTCCGCCGGACGTTCCAGGTGGTTGGGCCATTCGAGCACCACGGTCTTCTCGCCGCGCACGGGGTAGCCGATCGGCGAATAGCGCACGGCGTAGCCCGCTTCGTCCGGCAGGTCCGGCAGCGTCACGTAGACGTCCACCGGCTGGCCGGACGCCTCCGGAATCTCCACGCTGAGCAGGTAGCACGGGTCGCTGATGCCGCGCCGGTCGGCCAGGCGGATGCCGCGCTCGCACTCGAAGACCAGGTTCAGGGACGGATCGGCGACGTGGCACTCGAGGCGACGGGCGCCCGCGACGATCACCTCGCCCTCCCTGGAGTAGGTCCTCGGCAGGTCGATCGTGCGGCCGTCTGCACGGACGCGCGCACCCAGGTAGTTGTTGAAGGGCAGCCGGACGAAGAAGCTCTCCCAGTGGCGGTCGTTCCACGTCCCCTCGCGGCGGATGCGGATCCGGACGCGTTCGCCCTCGATCGAAACCTGCTGATGATACGAAACGCCGGCCTGCGGGATCGCGCCGCGGAACCCGATCGTCCCGTCGCCGTAGTCCAGGGCCTTCTCGGGCATCCGGTCGTAGGGCCAGTAGCCCGACTTGCCCGTGAAGCCGCAGAAGACGCCGGCACCCATGACGGTGATCTCGGAACCCCTCATCACGCCCAGCCCGCCCAGGGGATCCCCGAACAGCAGATACGGCCCCCGCTGGATGCGGCCGTCGGACAGCGGTCTCAGGCCCTGCTCCTGCGCCGCGCAGATCGACCCTCCGTGGGCCACTGCCGCCAGGACGGCCATGTACACGATCGTCCGCCATGCGCTCACGGACATCCCTCCCTGCGCCCAGAGGACGGTTCGGCGCGATTCTGCACGTGCGATGCGCCGCCTGTGAGGCATGATACGCGCGCCGGCGCAAGGGTGTCAATCAGACGCACGGCACCCGGTCCGCTTGACTCCCCGGCGGGGGGCCGATAGCATGGCGGCGTACGGCCTGTCACGGCGGGTGCCTTGCCGGCGCCTGCGCCCGATGCCTGCCCTTCCCTTCTGCAGAGCCCTCATGCCCGCCATCATGAACGAACCACACCGCCCCGAGCGGCCCGACTCCGTCCGCGTGCTCCCCGGCACGTCCATCGAGATCCTCCGCCAACGCCGCCCGGCACAGCCCCCCTGCGAGGTCCTGTTCGACTTCGACGGCACCCTGAGCCTCATCCGCGAGGGCTGGCCGGACGTGATGGTGCCCATGATGGTCGAGATCCTGCAGGCCACCGGCACGGACGAGACGCCGGAGGCCCTCGAACAGGTCTGCCGCACGTTCGTCATGGACCTGTGCGGCAAGCAGACGATCTACCAGATGATCCGCCTCGCCGAAGAGGTCAAGGCCCGCCGAGGGACGCCTCAGGACCCCTTCGCCTACAAGCAACTCTACCATGAGCGCCTGATGGACCGCATCCGCCACCGCCGCGAGGCGCTCTCCTCGGGCCGCGCACGCCCCGAGGAGATGCTCGTGCCGGGCTCCGTCGAGCTGCTCGATGCGCTCCGTGAACGTGACGTCCGCCTCTACCTCGCCAGCGGCACGGACCAGGAATACGTCGACGAGGAGGCGCGCCTGCTCGGCATGGATGCCTACTTCGGCCCGCACGTCTACGGCGCCCAGCGGGACTACAAACGGTTCTCCAAGCAGGCGGTCATCGACCGCATCCTGAGCGACAACCGGGTCGACGGCTCGCGCCTGCTCGGGTTCGGCGACGGCTATGTCGAGATCGAAAACGTCCGGTCCGTCGGCGGCCTGGCCGTCGGTGTGGCCAGCGACGAGGCCGGCCGCAGCGGGCGGCCCGACCCCTGGAAGCGCGAACGCCTGATCGGCGTCGGCGCCGACATCATCGTGCCCGACTTCGGCGACTGGCGCCCGCTGATCGACTACATCTGGGGCGCCTGAGCGCCCCCGGCCCTGCCTGGGAGGCCCCGCGATGCCCTTCCCGCAGTTCGACCGCAGCCGGCTGCGTCTGCGGCCCCTCGCCGAGCGCCGGCACGACCTGGACTCCTCCGTCTTCATCCGCCCCGACGGGCCGCGCGTGCCCTTCGAGCACGCCGCCCTGCCCGTGCTCGCCGACCGCATCGTGTCCGCCCGCCGCAGCGGGGCCACCGTCCTGTTCGCATGCGGCGCGCACGTGCTCCGAAAAGGCAACGGCCCCCTGCTGATCGACCTGATGGAACGCCGCCTGCTCACCCACCTGGCGCTCAACGGCGCGGGCGCCATCCATGACTTCGAGCTGGCCATGATCGGCCAGACCTGCGAGAGCGTGGCCCGCTACGTGAGCGACGGCCAGTTCGGCCTCTGGAACGAGACCGGCCGCCTCAACGACGCCGTCCGGGCGGGGGCCGAGGCCGGGCTCGGCTTCGGCGAAGCCGTCGGGCGCATGATCGAGGACGAACGCTTCCCCGGCCGGGAGGCAAGCGTCCTGGCCGCCGGCGCGCGCCTGGGCGTGCCCGTCACGGTGCACGTGGCCATCGGACAGGACATCGTCCACGAGCACCCCAACTTCGACGGCGCCGCCGCCGGCGCTGCCTCCTATACGGATTTCCTCGTGTTCGCACAGAGCGTGGCAGGGCTGGAAGGCGGCGCCTTCCTCAACATCGGCACCGCCGTCATGGGCCCCGAGGTCTACCTGAAGGCCCTCGCCATGGCCCGCAACGTCGCCCATCAGCGGGGCGAACGGATACGCCGATTCACCACGGCCGTCTTCGACATGCTCCCCCTGCCGGCGGACGTCTCCGTGGAGGCGCCGAAGACCGAGGCCGCCTACTACTTCCGCCCCTACAAGACCGTGCTGGTGCGCACCGTCGCCGACGGCGGCGAAAGCCACTATGTCCGCGGCGACCACGCCGCCACCGTCCCGGCACTCTACGACCGCATCATCGAGAAGGCCCGCCCATGAAACCGATTCCGCCCATGACCCAGGACCGACTGCGCGAGCTGACCGACCGTTTCCCCTCCCTCCGCATCGCCGTGATCGGGGACTTCTTCCTGGACAAGTACCTCGACTGCGATCCCCGCATCGCCGAGAAGAGCGTCGAGTCCGGCCGCACCGCCCACCAGGTCATGCGCGTGCGCCACAGCCCCGGAGCCGCAGGCACCGTGGTGCAGAACCTCGCCGCGCTGGATGCCGGGGCCCTGCACGCCGTCGGATTCACCGGCGACGACGGCGAAGCCTGCGACCTGCGCAAGGACCTGCACGCGCTCGGCTGCTCGACCGACCTGCTCCTGACCGCGCCCGACCGCATGACCATGCAGTACCTCAAGCCCCGCAACCTGACCGATGCCACACTCGCGGGCGAGCACGAACGCTACGACACAAAGAACCGCACGGCCACCCCGGCCGAACTGGAGGACCGCATCATCGCCGCGTTCGACCGGGCACTCGCCCGGGCCGACGCCGTCATCGTGGCCGACCAGGTGGAGGCCGACGACTGCGGCGCCGTCACCGCGCGAGTGCGCGCAGCACTCAGCGAGAGGGCACGCGCGCACCCCGGCGTGGTCTTCTTCGCCGACAGCCGCACGCACATCGGCCGGTTCCGCGGCCTCATCATCAAGCCGAATCAGTTCGAAGTCGCCGGCGTGGCCCAACCCCTGCCCGGCATGGAAGTCGACGCCGACACGCTGCGCGCCGGGCTCCGGCGGCTGCGCGACGAGGTGGGCGCCCCCGTGATCGCCACACGCGGCGAGAAGGGCGCCATCGTCACCGACCCCGAGCCGACCGTCGTGCCCGGCGTGCGCGTGGACGGGCCGACCGACACCACCGGGGCCGGCGACAGCATGACGGCCGGCTGCGTGCTGGCGCTGGCCGCCGGCGCCTCCCTGCCGGAGGCCGCCCTGGTCGGCTGCCTGGTCGCCTCGATCACCATACAGCAACTGGCCACCACCGGCACGGCCCGGCGCGACGAACTGCCCGACCGCCTGGGACTCTGGCTGACGCAGCAACAGGAGGCACAGCCGTGACACAACAGCACTTCGCGCGCAACTACCTCGACGGACTCTGCAGCGTCCTGCCCCGCCTGGACACCGGCGCCATCCATCGTGCAATCGACGCCATGCGGCGGGCGCGCGATGCCGGCCGCACCATCTATAGCTGCGGCAACGGCGGCAGCGCCAGCATCGCCTCGCAGATGGTGGTCGACATCGTCAAGGGGGCGTCCTATGGCCGCCAGAAGCGCATGAAGATGATGGCGCTCACGGACAGCATCGCCACCATCACGGCCCTGGCGAACGACGTGGACTACGAATCGGTCTTCGTCGAACCGCTCAGGAACTTCGCCGCCAAGGGCGACGTGCTGATCGCCATCAGCGGCAGCGGCAACAGCGCCAACGTGCTGCGCGCGGTCGAGTACGCCAACGGGGCGGGCGTCACCACGGTGGGCCTGACCACGTCGACTGGCGGCCGGCTCAAGGACATGGTCGAGGTCCCCCTGCTCGTCCCCACCGACCACATGGGGCACCTGGAGGATGCCTTCTTCGTCCTCACGCACATCCTCGTCTACGCCTTCATTGAACGCGCCTGCTGAGCGGCTGCGCCCCGGCCGGACGGCGGAGGCCCGTTCTCGCGCTTGACATTCGCCATGGGAAGGGTTACGGTAGAGGTACTCGCGTCAAGGGGCATTCATTCCGTTCGTTGCGTTGCCGGGCGCTTCCAGGGCGTCTGACCGCAAACTGACCTGCCGGGAAGCGCATCCAGAGCAGCAACCGCGATGAGATGTCCCGTCCGCTTCTGCGGAGGGATCGCTCGCGCGGCGCCAGGCTCCCGCCGGCCCGGCCCCCCTCAACAGGGCGCCCGGGGACGGGTGGGCGCCGATGGTCCTCGGTGCCCGGCACTGCGCCGCCGTAGCGGTCTGCGGCGGAGATGTTGCGCGGTTCAATCTCAACGACGTGCAGAGTCCCACGTACGTTTCTCAGCCTGATTCACCACAACTCAGCTCGCCCGGCGACATGCCGAAGACGTGTTTCGTCATCGACGCGTTTGCGCACATCTACCAGTTCTTCTATGCCATCAAGGGCCTCACCGGCCCCGATGGAGAACCGGTGAACGCGGTCTATGGCTTCGCCCGCATGATCGAGATGATCCTGGAACGCTACAGGCCCGACTACCTGGCCGTCGCCTTCGACGGACCCGGCGAACTGGCCAGGCACCAGGTCTATGAGCAGTACAAGGCCAACCGGCCCCCGATGCCCGAACCCCTGGAGCGGCAGTTGCCCCTCATCACCGAACTCCTGGACGCGCACGAGATACCGCGGCTGACCTCGCCGGGCCACGAAGCCGACGACGTGCTGGCCGCCGTGGCCGCCCGGGCCGCTCAGGAGGACATCGACACGGTGATCGTGACGACGGACAAGGACGCCGAACAACTGATCGGCCCCCGCACACGCGTGCTGCACATCCGCAAGAGCGGCGAGGAGATGCTCGACGACAGAGCCCTGAAGGAACGCAAGGGCATCGAACCCCGGCAGGTGGTCGACCTGATGTCGCTGACCGGCGACAGCACCGACAACGTGCCCGGCGTCCCCGGCATCGGGCCGAAGACGGCCCTCGAACTGATCCGGCGGTTCGACACCGTGCGCAATCTCTACGAGCACCTCGACCAGGTGCCGCGCGACTCCATCCGCAAGAAGCTGAAAGAGCATCGGGACGCCGTCGAGACCGCCGAACGCCTCGTGCGGCTGAACCCCGACGTGCCCATCGACCTGGACCTGGCGCGGTGCCGGGCCGGCACGGCCGACCGGGCGAAGATCCACGCCTTCTACCGTGCCCTGGGCTTCGGCTCGCTGATCCGGGAGGCGCCGCCGGTGCAGCGCGCCCGGCAGTCGGGCCTGTTCGGCCAGGACCAGGAACCGCCGCCGGCCCCGCACGCCACACTCGACACGATCCGCACCGTGGAGACGGACTACTCGGTCGTCACCGACGCGGACGGGCTGGCCCGGCTGGTCGAGGAACTGGCGCGCCAGGACGCCTTCGCCTTCGACCTGGAAACGACCAGCCTCCAGCCGAGGGACGCCCGCATCGTCGGCATCGCCCTGAGCTGGCGGCCCCGCCAGGCCGTCTACGTGGCCACCGACGGCCCGCCCGGCGCCCCCCTCTGCCCCCTGGAGGCCGCGATCGAGGCGCTCCGCCCCCTCCTGGAAGCCGAACGCCCCGCCAAGCTCGGGCAGAACCTGAAATACGACATCACCGTGCTGCGCAACCACGACGTGCGCGTCGCCGGCCTCCGGTGCGACGCCATGGTGGCCTCCTACCTGCTGGACCCGGGCAGCCGGGGCCACGGCCTCGACGCGCTGGCGCGGCGTCACCTGAACTACGAGACCGTCAAGATCGCCGAACTCATCGGCGAGGGACGCAACGCGATCACCATGGACCGCGTGCCGGTGGACAGGGCCGCCCCCTACGCCTGCGAAGACGCCGACGTGGCCCTGCAGCTCTGCCGGCTGCTGTCGGAACGGCTCGACCGCGAAGACCTGGGCGACCTGATGGCACGCATCGAGATGCCGCTGATCCCCGTCCTGGCGGACATGGAGTGGGTGGGCATCCGCGTGGCCGCCGATCAACTGGCGGCCATCAGCGCACAGATCGCCCAGGAACTGGCCGCCCTGGAGCGCCGGATCCACGGGCACGCCGGCCACGAGTTCAACGTGAACTCGCCCCGGCAGCTCAGCCGCGTGCTGTTCGAGGAACTGGGCCTGCCCGCTCGCGGCGGACGCCGGACGACCGGCCACTCCACCGCCAGCGACGTGCTGGAGACGCTCCGCGACAGGCACCCGATCGCCGACTGCGTCCTGCGCTACCGCGAACTGGCCAAGCTCAAGTCCACCTATGCCGATGCCCTCGTCGGCATGGTCAGCCCCAAGACCGGGCGCGTGCACACGTCGTTCAACCAGACGGTCACGGCCACCGGCCGGCTCTCCAGCAGCGACCCCAACCTGCAGAACATCCCCGTGCGCACGCCGCTGGGGCGCCGCATCCGGCAGGCGTTCATCGCCGGCGCGGACGACATGTCGCTCCTGAGCGCGGACTACTCCCAGGTGGAGCTGCGAGTGCTGGCGCACTGCTCGGGCGACCCCGCCCTGCGCCGTGCGTTCGAGGAAGACCGGGACATCCACCGGTTCGTGGCGGCCCAGGTGAACGACGTGGCCGAGCAGGACGTGACCGACGCGATGCGCCAGCAGGCGAAGGCCGTGAACTTCGGCATCATCTACGGGCTCAGCGCCTACGGGCTGAGCAACCAGATCGGGTTGCCCGTGCCCGAGGCGGAGCGCTTCATCCGCAGCTACTTCGACCGCTACCCGATGGTGAGGCGCTTCATCGGCGCCACCATCGACCGCGCCCGGCGCGACGGCTTCGTGCGGACGCTGGCCGGCCGCCGGCGGCGCGTCGAAGGCATCAACGCCTCCGGCGCCGCCCGCAGCGCCGCCGAGCGCATCGCCGTCAATACCGTCATCCAGGGCAGCGCCGCCGACATGATCAAGCTGGCCATGATCGACATCCACGGCGGGCTCCCGGCCGTCAGTGCGCGGGCGCGCATGTGCCTGCAGATCCACGACGAACTGGTCTTCGAGGTGCCCCACGCCGAGCGGGACGCCGTCGGCCGGTTCGTCACCGAGCGGATGCGCAACGCGTTGCCGCTGGACGTGCCGGTGAAGGTCTCCCTGGCCGTCGGCAGGAACTGGGCGGAGGCGAAGTGACACCGACCGGAGACAAAACGCGCCGTGCGCCGGTCATCGGCCTCGTGGGCGGCCTGGCCGCCGGCAAGAGCACCGTGGCCCGCTTGATGCGCGAGCGCGGAGCGTGCGTGGTCGATGCGGATCGCATCGGACACGAGGTGCTGGAGCTTCCGCACGTCCGTACGGCCCTGACGGACGCATTCGGCCACGGGATACTCGGCCCGGACGGGCGTGTGGACCGCGGGCGGCTGGCCGCCGTCGCCTTCGGCACGCCCGAGAGGGTGGAACGTCTCAACGGAATCGTTCATCCCATCATCATCCAAAGGATCAGTGATCTGTTGAGGGAGTTCAGCGCCCGGCCGGACGTGCCGCTGGTGGCGCTGGACGCTCCGCTGCTGATGGAGACGCAACTGCACAGGGACGTCTGCCGCGCGCTGCTGTACGTCGAGGCGCCGGAGGACGAACGGCGCCGGCGCGCCGCGCAGAACCGGGGCATCGCGCCCGAGCAGTTCGCCGTGCGCGAACAGGCGCAGATGCCCACCGACGTCAAGGCCGCAGTGGCCGACTACACAGTCATCAATACAGGCTCAATCGAGGAGCTGGCCAGGCAGATCGATCGGATCTGGCCTGACCTGTGCCGACTTTCAGGAGGTGTTTGACTTGGCCGCAGACAGCGAACGCAACACGTCGAATTCGTCGGGCAAGAACGGAAGAAAGCGGATGCCGAACGGACGCCGACCGCGGAACAGCAACGGAAACGGCAACAACGCCGGCGGCGGCAACGCCGCCGGCGGGAATCGCGCGGCGAACACCCAGGTGGCCACCGAGACGCCCGCGAGCCAGTTCCACATCGTCGACCTGCAAAGGATGACGGTCAAGCAACTGCTTGAGGCATCCAAGGAAGAGGGCCTGGAGAACACGAGCGGGCTCAAAAAGCAGGACCTGATCTTCCAGATCCTGAAGAAGCGCGTCTCCAAGAGCGGCGCCATGTACGGCGAGGGCGTCCTGGAGGTGCTGCCCGACGGAGGCTTCGGGTTCCTGCGCTCGCCGGACTACAGCTACATGCCGAGCCCGGACGACATCTACGTCTCGCCCAGCCAGATCCGCCGCTTCGGCCTGCGCACGGGCAACCTGGTCACCGGCCAGATCCGGCCTCCGAAGGAGAACAAGGAGCACTACTTCGCCCTGCTGAAGGTCGAGGCCGTCAACTACCAGAGCCCCGAGACGGTCGCGAACCTGACCGTCTTCGAGGACCTGACCCCGTTCCACCCGACCGAGCGCCTGATGCTGGAGCGCGACGGCAAAGAACTCGACATGCGCATCGTCGATCTGGTCACCCCGATCGGCAAGGGCCAGCGCGGCCTGATCGTCGCCGCCCCGCGCACCGGCAAGACCATCCTGCTGCAGCAGATCGGCAACTCCATCGCCAGGAACCACCCCGAGGTGCAGTTGATCATCCTGCTGATCGACGAACGCCCCGAGGAAGTCACCGACATGCAGCGCACCGTGCCGGCCGCGCAGGTCATCAGCTCCACCTTCGACGAGCCCGCCAGCCGGCACGTGCAGGTCGCCAAGATGGTCATCGAGATGGCCCGCCGGCAGGTCGAATACGGCAAGGACGTCGTGATCCTGCTCGACAGCATCACGCGGCTGGCCCGGGCGCACAACACGGAGGTGCCCCACAGCGGGAAGATCCTCAGCGGCGGCGTCGAGGCCGGCGCGCTGCAGAAGCCGAAGAAGTTCTTCGGCAGCGCCCGCAAGCTCGAGGAAGGCGGCAGCCTGACCATCATCGCCACCGCCCTGATCAACACCGGCAGCCGCATGGACGAGGTCATCTACGAGGAGTTCAAGGGCACGGGCAACATGGAGCTGCACCTGGACCGCGCCCTGGCCGACCGGCGCATCTGGCCGGCCCTGGACATCACCCGCAGCGGCACCCGCAAGGAAGAACTCCTGCTGGACCCGGAGGAGCTGCGCCGCATCCAGCTCCTGCACCGGATGTTGAACGAGATGAACCCCATCGACGCCATCGAACTGATGCGCAACCGGCTCTCCAAGACCCAGAACAACGCCGAATTCCTGATGAGCATCAACGTGGACGGGCGCTGAGCGCCGGCGGACCCGCCAACCGGGCGGGCGATGGAGCATGCGGGCAGAGGCGTCCCGCCTCCGACCTGTCCGCAAAGGGACGGGGACGGGCGTGCGAAGGGATGGCCATGCGCCGCATGGCCTCTCGGCGCTTGACGCCGGGGGCCGGCGGCCCTATAATGGTGTGCATCATGGATCGGACTGCAACCCCACTCAGCGCAATCGTCCTAGTAGCGTAGGCCCCTTCCGCGCTCGGATGCGATCCGAGCGGTGGGGCCGAGAGGGTTGTTGTCCGTTCCGTCGAACGGCGCGAATAGGCCCTCCCGCCTCACACAGGTGGAGGGCTTTCTTCTTTTTGGGGCGCGTGGAGGTCCCCCGGAGCCCCGGGCTCCGGAACCGCGCCAGGGAGGAACCGGCCGACATGGGCAGGACTGGAGCCAACATTCTGGTTGATTCCCTGTTGGAGCATCAGGTCGAACACGTCTTCGGACTGCCGGGCGGGGCGGTGATCGCCCTCTTCGACGTCCTCTACGATTCGCCCCTGAAGGTGATCCTCACACGCCACGAGCAGGGCGCCGGCCACATGGCCGACGGCTACGCGCGCGCCACGGGCAAGGTCGGCGTCTGCATCGCCACCAGCGGCCCCGGCGCGACGAACCTCGTCACCGCCATCGCCACGGCCCACATGGACAGTGTGCCCATGGTCGCCCTGACCGGCCAGGTGAAGACCCACCTGATCGGCAACGACGCCTTCCAGGAAGCCGACATGACGGGCATCACCCGCCCCGTGACCAAGCACAACTACCTGGTCAAGGACGTCGCGGACCTCGCCCGCGTGGTCAAGGAGGCCTTCCACATCGCCTCGACCGGCCGGCCCGGCCCCGTCCTGATCGACCTGCCCAGCGACGTCATGACGGACACCCTCGAGGACGAACCCGACACGACCATGCGCCTGCCCGGCTACAAGCCGACGACCGGCGGCCACGTGCGCCAGATCCAGCGCGCCGCCGAGGCGATCAACGCCGCCGAGCGCCCGGTCCTCTACGTCGGCGGCGGCGTCATCTCCGCCGGGGCCAGCGAGGAACTCCGGGAACTGGCCCGCAAGGCCAACATCCCCGTCACCACCACGCTGATGGGCATCGGCACGTTCCCGGTCGACGACCCCCTCTCCCTGCACATGCTCGGAATGCACGGCACGGTGTATGCGAACTACGCCGTCACGCACTGCGACCTGCTGATCGCCGTCGGCGCCCGCTTCGACGACCGGATCACCGGCAAGGTCGAGAAGTTCGCCAAGAAAGCGAAGGTCGTCCACATCGACGTCGACCCGACCTCCATCAGCAAGAGCGTGCCGGTGGACATCCCCGTCGTCGGCGACGCCCGCAGCGTGCTCTCGGTGCTGCAGACCCTGGTGGAGCACCGCGAACGCAAGGAGTGGATGGACCGCATCCTCGCCTGGAAGCGCGACTTCCCCCTCACCTACAAGCGGCAGCCCGGCGTCATCAAGCCGCAGGCCGTCATCGAGAAGGTCTCCGAACTCACCGGCGGCGAGGCCATCCTGTGCACCGACGTCGGACAGCACCAGATGTGGGCAGCCCAGTACTACCGCTTCCGACGGCCGCGCACGTTCCTCAGCTCCGGCGGCCTCGGCACAATGGGCTACGGCCTGCCGGCCGCCATCGGCGCCGCCTTCGGCTGCCCGGACCGCAAAACCGTCCTGATCACCAGCGACGGCTCGATCCAGATGAACATCCAGGAGATGGCCACGGCCGTCTACCACAAGCTGCCCATCGCCCTCGTCGTCCTGAACAACGGATACCTCGGCATGGTGCGCCAGTGGCAGGAGCTGTTCTTCAACCGGCGCTACTCCCATACGCACCTGGCGCCGGCGAACCCGGACTTCATCAGGCTCGCCGAGGCATACGGCGCGCGCGGCATCGCCGTGAGCGATCCCGACCAGGTCGAACCGGCCCTCCGGGAAGCCCTCGCCGTCGGCGACGGCCCCGTGCTCCTGGACGTGCGCACGGCCCCCGAGGAGAACGTGTTTCCCATGGTGGCCGCCGGCCAGCCCATCGACAAGATGATCGGCGGCATCGCATGAGGCCCACCGCTCCTACCGCACGAAAGGCGCGCACACACATGGCAAAGCACATCATCTCCGCCCTGGTCGCCAACCGCCCCGGCGTCCTGGCCCACGTGGCCGGGCTGTTCAGCGCGCGTGGATTCAACATCGACAGCCTGGCCGTCGGCGAGACCGAGCAGCCCGACCTCAGCCGCATGACCATCGTCGTGGACGGCGATGAGGCCATCCTCGAACAGGTCCGCAAGCAGCTCGGCAAGGTCATCGACATCGTCAAGATCCAGGACTACAGCGCCATCCCCCACGTGGAGCGCGACCTGGCCCTGGTGCGCGTGCACGCCCCGCAGGAGCGGCGCAGCGCCATTCTGGAACTGGTCGACATCTTCCGCGCCCGCGTCGTCGACGTCGGCCGCAACGACCTGATGATCGAGACCTCCGGCGCCGAGGAGAAGATCGAGGCGTTCCTGGACCTCCTGCGCCCCTTCGGCATCCGCGAGATGGCCCGCACCGGCCGCATCGCCCTGGCCCGGGCCCCGCGCGACTGAGCCGTCAGGCCGAGGGTGCGGAGGCTGTGGCCCGCAGCCTCCGCACCACCTGGCCCACCACCAGCGGCATCAGCGCGCAGGCGCCGATCACCAACCAGTCCGCCCGCTTCGGCGGCACCGTCTTCAGCACCGTCCTCAGCCCGGGTGCGTACACGGCCACCGCCTGCAGCGCGATCGTCAGCGCCACCGCGCCCAGCACATACCTGTTGGCAAACCACTCCCGGCCCCCCAATGGCCTTCCGCATCTCATTCCCAAGTGCGCGCCTCGGCACGTTGCGCCTACACTGACGGCCCGCAGAGACCGCCTGCAACCGAATGCCCGCCGGGCGCCCCTGCCCTCAGGCGTCCTCGGCCACGGGGGCCTTCCCGTAGCGGCGCCAGGCCGCGACCATCACGGCCACCCCGGCCAGCACCATCACGGCCCCCCCCAGGAAGACCCAGCGCATGGGGAACAACTGCGCGTCGACGATCCAGGCCAGCCCGAAGGTGATCGCCGTCCAGCGAAGGCCCCAGATGGTGAAGTGCAGCGCCATCCCGTGCTGCGTCTCGGACGCCCGCGTGAAGTGCATGACGATGGGGTAGAACGCGAGGTTGTTCCCCGACTGGAACAGCCCCCGCGCCGCCACCAGCACGAAGAACGCCGGCCAGGTCGAGACGAAGAACAGCGCCACGAAGAGGCCCAGTTGCAGCAGCCACGACATCACGGCCGTCACCGGCGCGCCGAAACGGTCCATCACCACCCCCCACGGATACAGGCTCAGCACGATGGCGACCTGGTAGGCGGCCAGCGCGTAGCCGTACTGGCGCGTCGTCAGGTCCAGGCAGTCGCTGGCAAACAGGGGCAGGATCTTGATCGCGCTGACGCTGCCCAGAGTCGTCACCGAGTAGCCCAGCAGGAACAGCAGCAGGCCGTGGTTGCCCAGCGCGACGCGCGCCGAGCGGGCCGCCTGGGCCAGCACGCCCCGGCCGCCGACCGCCGCGTCCTCGGTGCGGTCGCCGCGACTGCCCCGGATGCCTCGGAACAGCAGGCCGCCCACCAGCAGCGCGACCCCCGCCGCCGGGAAGACGCAGCGGTGCAGCGCCAGATCGCGCTCGAGCATCAGCCCCACCACGGCCAGTGCCACCACCTGCGCCAGCACGTCGACCGCGTTCGGCAGGCTCAGCAGCTTGCCCCTCCACCGGTCCGGGTAGACCTGGCGGAAGGCCACGCCCATGCTCGGCCTGGACAACGCGGTCATGAGCATGCCGCCGGCCAGCACCAGCGCCAGCGCCCACAGGCTCTGCGCCAGCCCGCTGAGGAGCACCAGGAGCCCGCCGGCCATGAAGGAGAGCCCGGTGAACCGGACGGGGTTGCGCCGCCGGAGGAACGGCCCCCACAGGAACGCGAAGATGAGGGGAACCGCCAGCCCGAGGTCGATGATGAGGCTCTGGAAGGCCGATCCGTTCAGCTTGCGGATGACGAACGGCCCCTGGCCGGCCACGACCGCAGTGAACGTGCCGCAGAAGACGGCACTGGCGGTATGCCGGTAGCCTCGCTTCCGGTACTCCGCCGGCACGGAACGGAAGCCCAGGCCGGCGGGCGTTTGTTCGGCCATCGCAGCGGTTGCGCGTGCGCAAGGAGGGGTTGGCCCGCACAGGCTCAGAGGAGGCCCATCTCCACGGCCTTCTCGGCGATCTGCACGGCGTTCAGAGCGGCGCCCTTTCGTACGTTGTCCGCAACGCACCACAGGTCCAGGCAGTTCGGCCTGGACGGGTCCTTGCGGATGCGCCCCACGAAAACCTCGTCCCGGCCCGAGACCTCCCGGGCGGTGGGATACTGCGAGGCGGCCGGGTCGTCCACCACCCGGATGCCCGGGAAGCCGGCCAGCAGGCGCCGCGCTTCCTCGACGCTGATCTCGCGCTCGAACTCGGCGTTGATGGCCTCGCTGTGCCCGTTTTGCACCGGCACGCGCGCACACGTGGCGCTCACCCCGAGGTCCGGGCAACCGAAGATCTTGCGGGTCTCCTCGATCATCTTGATCTCTTCGCTGTAGTAGCCCGGGCAGTGCTCCTTCAGGCTGCCCACCTGGGGCAGCACGTTGCCGTAGATCGGATGGGGATACGGCCCCGTGTCGGCCTCGCCCCCGGCCGGCGCCGCCTGCGCCTGCTGCTGCAGGGCGCGCACGCCCGCCCGCCCCGTGCCGCTGACGGCCTGGTAGGTGCTCACGACGACGCGCCTCAGCCCGGCGGCCCTGTGCAGGGGCGCCAGCGCGGCCACCATCTGGATCGTGCTGCAGTTCGGGTTGGCGATGAAGCCCTGGTGCCCGCGCATCGCCTCGGCATTCACCTCGGGCACGATGAGCGGCACGCGCGGGTCCATGCGGAAGTCCCCGCCGTTGTCGATCACCAGGATGCCCTGCTCGGCGGCCGGCCAGCCGTAGAGCCGGCTCGCCCCGGACTCCCCCTCCGTCCCGGCGAACAGAGCGATGTCCAGCCCCTCGAACGCCTCCGGCGAGGCGGCGATCACGTCGCGCTCCCGCCCCCCGAACACCTGGCGGCGCGCGCTGGTCGCCATGATCCGCAGCGCCCGCACGGGGAATCCCCGCTCCTCGAGCACCTCGACGAGTATCTCTCCGACCATGCCGGCGCCGACGATGCCGACCGCGTATCCCCGCTCATCCCTCTTCATCGGCAGGCCCGCCCTCCGGCGCCTCTGCGGCACAGAACTGCTCGTAGGCCTCGGCGTTCATCAGGCCGGCCAGGTCGTCCGGCCCCCGAACCTCGATCCGCAGAAGCCAGCCCTCTCCGTAAGGGTCCTTCTCGAGCTTCGCGGTGTTCCAGATGAGTTCCCGATTCACCTCGACGATCCGCGACTCGACCGGCGAGTGGAGCTGCACCGTCCCCTCGAGGCCCTCCAGGTCCCCGAACGGCAGCTCGAGCTTCAGCTCGTCGTCGGGGTCCGGCAGATCCACCGACACGAGCGCGCCCACGCGCCGAAGCAGCGCCTCGGTCGCACCCAGCTCCAGCAGCGTCGTGCCGAGACGGGCCCACACGTGATGCTTCGTATACACACGGTCGTCAGGAACCATCGGTCTGGTCCGGCTGCGTGGAATGGAGTACAGCTTTTGCCTATCATATCATGACCCGAGGACGGCCGCAAACTCAGATCCGTTCGACCGCCTGCCTGAGGTGACTCGGTGCCCGAACCACACGTCGTCCACATCGGCCTGGGCAGCAACCTGGGCGACCGCGAATCGACCCTCCGCGCCGCACTGCGTGTGCTGGACGCCGAGGACGACATCGAGGTGCTCGCCGCCTCGCCGTTCATCGAAACCCTGCCCGTCGGCGGCCCCCCGCAGGGGCCCTTCCTGAACGCGGCCGCCGCCCTGGCCACGCCCCTGCCGCCCCGCGTGCTGCTCGATCGGCTCCACAGGGTCGAACAGGGCTTCGGACGCCGGCGCATCGCCCGCTGGGGCCCCCGCACCCTCGATCTCGACATCCTCCTCTGCGGCGACCTGATCGTCGCCGAAGCCGACCTCCGGGTGCCCCATCCGCTCATGCACGTGCGCCGGTTCGTCCTGGAACCGCTCGACCACATCGCGGCGGACGCCGTCCATCCGGTCCTCCGCAAGACCGTCCGCCGGCTGCTCCGCGACCTGCCCGAGGAGAGGCCATGACCCCCGCCCAACAGGTCGTGGTCGTCGGCGCCGGCCCCGCGGGCATGATGGCCGCCGCACGGGCAGCGGAACGGGGCGCACGCGTGCAACTGCTGGAGCGAGGGCCGGAACCGGGCCGCAAGCTCCTGATGACCGGCAACGGCCGCTGCAACCTGAGCAACGCCGCCCCCGCGGCGCAGTTCCTGCACGCCTACGGCCCCGCCGGCCGGTTCCTGCGCACGGCCCTGGCCACCCTGGACCTGCGCGCACTGACCGCCTGGCTGGCCGCGCACGGCATCCGGACGGTGCAGGAGGACCACGGGCGCGTCTTCCCGGCCGACCGCCGCGCGCGGTCCGTGCGCGACGCCCTGGTGGGCGCCCTGCACGCGGCGGGTGCAGAACTCCTGCACGGACAGCGCGTGGAGGGGCTCCTGATCGAGGACGGCCGGCTGCTCGGCGTGCGCACGGCCGACCGCGTGCACGCGGCCGGGTGCGTCATCGTCGCCACCGGCGGCCTCAGCTACCCGGCCACGGGCAGCACGGGCGACGGCTACGAACTGGCCCGGCAGGCCGGCCATGCCGTGCACGCCCCCTACGCCGCCGTCACCGCGCTCCGCACGGTCGAGACGTGGCCCGGGCGGCTGCAGGGCACGGCGGCCCGGGGCGCCGCCGTGCGCACGCGCATCGACGGCGACGCGACGCCCGGCCGCCACGCCGGCGACCTCATGTGGACCCACTACGGCGTGTCCGGCCCGGCCGTGCTGGCCGTCAGCCTGGCCGTGACGCGCGCCCTCCAGGAAGGACGGAGCGTGGTGCTGGAGATCGACCTGGTCGCCTCGACCCCGCAGGACGCCCTGCAGGCCGACCTGAAGCGAATGGCCGACTCGGGAAGCCGCCACACCGTCCTTCGCGTCCTGCGCGAGCGGCTGCCGGAACGGACCGCGCGCGTGCTGGCCGACGTCCTGGCGCTCGACCCGGCCCTGCCGGTGGCCCGGTGCACGCGCGCCGAACGCGTGCGCATCGTGCAAACGCTCAAGTGCCTGCCGCTCCGCGTGGCCGGCCCCCGCCCCATCGCCGAGGCGATCGTGACCGGGGGCGGCGTCGCTCCCGACGAAGTCGACCCGCGCACGATGGAATCCCTGCGCGTGCCGGGCCTCTTCTTCGCCGGCGAACTGCTCGACGCCCACGGCCCCACCGGCGGCCACAACCTGCACGCCGCACTCGCCACCGGCTACCTGGCGGGCGAGCACGCGGCCTCGCGCATTCACACGGCCGGCGGCCCGTGTTAGGATGCTCTCTCCCTCAGACCCCGGGCACAGATGACCCCTCAGCAACACGACATCCTGACGGCCACCCCCCGCGAACTGGCCCACTGGCTGGCCGACCAGGGCCAGCCGAGCTACCGACTCGAGCAGCTCCTGCGCTGGCTGCACACCGAACACGTCGACTCGTTCGAGGCCATGACGAACCTGTCCCTGGACCTGCGCCGGCGGCTGGAGGAAGGCTACTCCTTCCCGGTGCTCCGGCCCGTCCGGCAGCAGACGTCGCAGGACGGCGGCACCGGCAAGAGCCTCCTGGAACTGGCCGACGGCGAGCAGATCGAATGCGTCTGGATGGGCAAGGGCGACCGCGTCACGTTCTGCATCTCTTCGCAGACCGGGTGCGCCCTCGGCTGCCGGTTCTGCGCCACCGGCGGCGGCGGACCGGGCCGCAACCTCGCCGCCGGCGAGGTCCTGGGCCAGGTGCAGCATCTGGCCCGCGAACGCGCCTGGCCGGCGAACGTCGTCTTCATGGGCATGGGCGAGCCGCTGCTGAACCTGGACGCCCTGCTGCCCGCCCTGGAGGCCCTCACGGACGCCCAGCGCCTCGCCCTCGGCAGCCGCCGCATCACCGTGTCCACGGCCGGCCTGCCGGACGGCATCCGCGCGCTGGCCCGCTCGCCCGTGCGCCCGAGACTCGCCCTGTCGCTCAACAGCCCGTTCGAGGAGCAGCGCAGCGAGCTGATGCCGGTCAACCGCATGCACCCCCTGGCCGAGGTGCTGAATGCCTGCCGCGAGTACTCCGAGACCACCGGCCGGCGCGTCTCGCTCGAATACGTGCTCCTCGGCGGCGTGAACACCTCCGCCGCCGCCGCACGCGCCGTCGGCCGCATCGCCAGGGACCTGAACGCCCTCGTCAACCTCATCCCGTTCAACTCCGTGCCGGACTCCCCGTTCCGACCGCCCTCCACCAACGAGGTGCAGTTCTTCCGCTCCGTCCTGGAGGAAGGGCACGTGAACATCACCGAGCGCTACCGGCGCGGACGCGACATATCGGCCGCCTGCGGCCAACTGCGAGCCGGCCGTCGCCCCAGGCCCCGCAAAGGCTCGTAACGCCATGAAGGAATCGCCCATCCGGCTGGTCGCCTTCGACATGGAGGGCTGCCTCACCGCCGACCCGACCGTGTGGGAACTCATGCACCGCCGGCTGGACACGTGGACGTCGCACGGACTGCCCTACTGGGAGCGCTACCGGGCCGGCGGGCTCGATTACGACGAGTTCGCCCGCATGGACGTGGCCGTCTGGCGGGGAGCCCCCGTCGAGGACCTCCGCGCCGCATCGGCCGACGTGCCCCTGATGGCCGGCTGCCCGGAGGTGCTGGCGGCCCTGGCCGAACGCGGCGTCGCCGTCGCCGTCGTCTCCAACGGCCTCCTGTGCGTCGCCGAGCGCTTTTCGAAGGGCTTCGCCGTCGCGCACACGCACGCCAACCGCGTGGTCGTCCGCGACGGCCGGCTCACGGGCGAACTGGACGTCCGCGTGCCCTACGCCGCCAAGGGCATTCTGCTGGGGCGCCTGGCCGCCCGACTGGGACTGGACCGCTCCGCCGTGGCGTCCGTCGGCGACAGCCCGTCCGACGTGGCCATGTTCCGCCGCTCGCGCATCGGCATCGCCTTCGGCGCCGCCGACGCCGTCACCCGCGCGGGCGCCGCCCACGTCGTGCCCGGCGAGGACCTGCGGGCGGTGCTGCCCATCCTGCTGGACGGGTCATGAGGGGGCGGCCTCTTCGGCCAGGCGCAGGGCCAGCACCCGCGCCTCCTCCTCGGTCGTCACCTCGCCGTCGAGCTGGGCGTCGCGCACGGCATCGAGCACCCGCCCGAAGAGCGGGCCCGGCGGGTAGCCCATCGCGATCAGATCGTCGCCCGTGAGCAGCGGCACCGGCTCGACCTGGTCGTCGGCCAGCTCGCGGCGCTTCGCCATCACGTAGTCGTAGATCTCCAGGTTGCCCCAGCTCGCCAGGGCGTCCGCCCGGTGCAGGGCGGCCAGTTGGCGGAAACCCGGATGGGCGAACGCCTTCTTGAGCGTGCTCGGCCGCATCTTGAAGGCATCGCGGAAGTAGAGGTGCCGGTTCACCAGCCAGAAGATGCGCTCGGTCTCGGCGGTGGGCAGGCGCAGGCGCCGGCAGACGTTCCGGGCGATCGCAGCGCCAAGCTGGCAGTGCTCCGGGAACAGCTTCGCCCCGCTGCGGCGGGCCGCCTCGGGCTTGCCGGCGTCGTGCAGGAGCGCTGCCATGGCCAGCTCGAAGTCGGGATGCGGGCCCAGCTTCTCGACCGTCAGGAGCGTGTGGACGAACACGTCGCCCTCGGGATGGTAGTTCTCCGGCTGCTCGCAGCCCCGCATGTCGGCCAGCTCGGGGAAGACGACGTCCAGCAGGCCCAGCGAGTCCATCAGCCGCAGCGCGGCGGCCGGGTCGCGGTCGGTCAGCAGCAGGCGCAGTTCCCTCTGGATCCGCTCCGGGCTGACCCGGGCCAGCAGGGGCGCCATCCTCCGTATGGCCGCCCGGGTGACCGGCTCGACGCGGAATCCCAGCCGTGCGGCGAAGCGCACGGCCCGGAGCAGCCGCAGGTGGTCCTCGCCGAACCGCTCCTCCGGCTCCCCGATGGCGCGCAGGACGCCCTGCTCGAGGTCCCGCCGCCCGCCGACGACATCCAGCAGACGGCCCTCGACGGGATCCCAGAACATGCCGTTGATCGTGAAGTCGCGACGCCGCGCGTCCTCCTCGATCCCGCAGAACGCAACGGCGTCCGGACGGCGTCCGTCCGAATAGCCCGACTCGGTGCGGAAGGCCGCCACCTCGTAGGTGTGGCCGTCGAGCACCACCAGGGTCACGCCGAACCGGCGGCCGACGGGGCGGGTGTCCGCAAAGAGCGCCTCCACGTCCCCGGGCCGCGCGTCGGTGGCCACGTCGTAGTCGCCGGGCGTTGCGCCGCACAGCAGATCGCGCACGCAGCCCCCGGCCAGCACGGCGTCGTGCCCGGCCTCCTGCAGGCGGCGCACAACGCGCACGGCGCCCCGGTAGTTCTGGTCGTCCGGCGTCCGCATCACGGCGTGTTCCTGCGGGAGCAGAGGAGCCTTCCACGGGCGATTATAGGCGCCGAGCCGCCGGGCTGTCCACCGGCCGCCCCGGCGGTCCCCTTTGCAGCCGGCATCCGGGCGGACGTATAATTGCCTGCTACTGCAGAGGTGCCCCGAATGGACCACGCCGGCCGCCTGGACCGATTCCGCCGGATGACGGACGCCGAAGGACTGGACGGCTACTGGGTCGTCGATGCGGCGAACGTCCGCTACCTCTGCGGCTTCAGCGGCCACGACAGCACGCTGGTCGTCTCCGGCTCCGAATGCGTGCTGATCACCGACAGCCGGTACGCCGAGCAGGCGGAGCACGAGGTCTGTGCCGACCGGGTCATCAACCGCCGGCGCCCCATGGTCGCCGAGCTGGGCGCCGTCTGTGCGGCGGCCGGCATCCGCCGACTGGGCATCACGGCCTCGAACGTGAGCCACGCGCAGTATGAAGCGGCCGTGGCGGCCTGCGAACCGACGGCGGTCGTGAGCCGTTCGGACGGACCGGCCGAGCGGATGCGGCTGTGCAAGGACGCCGACGAGGTGGAGGCCGTGCGTGCGGCCCTCGCAGTGGCCGAGGAATCGTTCCAGGCGCTTCTGAACCGCGTGGAGCCGGGAGGCCCGGAGCGCGCACTGGCGGCCCGCCTGGACTACGAGATGCGCCTGCGGGGGGCCGAAGGCCCCGCCTTCGAGACGATCTGTGCCGCCGGCCCGCGCGCCAGCATGCCGCACGCGACCAGCAGCGCGGCGCCGGTGCCGCCCGATTCGGCCGTCCTGTTCGACTGGGGCGCCCGGCTCGACGGCTACTGCTCCGACTTGACACGCGTGGTGGGCACCGGTAGAATCCCGGACGGCCTCCACGCACTTGTCGAGGTCGTTCTGGAGGCCCAGGAAGCCGTTTTCCAGTGCCTGAAGCCCGGCAGCCGCTGCGGGGACGTCGACGCGGCGGGACGGGCCGTGATCGCCGCGGCCGGATACGGAGATCGATTCGGACACGGCATCGGCCACGGCGTGGGTCTGGCCGTGCACGAGGCCCCCCGCCTGGGGCCCGACAGCGAGACGGTGCTGCAGCCGGGCATGATCGTCACCGTGGAACCGGGCATCTATCTGCCCGGCCAGGCCGGCGTGAGAATCGAAGACATGGTGGTCATCACGGCCGACGGCCACCGGACGTTGAGTACTCTGCCCCGGCGCCCGGACGCTCTGGCGCCGCCCGATTCGGCTGAACACCGACATTGAGGAAGTCCATAGATGGATGCGGTGGAAAGGGTCCGCCAGCTGATCGAGATCATGTCGAGCAACGACCTGGCCGAACTCGAGGTGGATGAGCCCGACCTGAGGATCAAGCTGCGCAGGAACGTGCCCATTCAGTACAGCCCGCCGCCGGGCCTGGCCTACGCGGCCCTGCCGCCGCAGGGGTCTGTGCCCCCTCAGACGGCGCTCCAGGTGCCCGGCCTGGGCGGAGAGCCCGGCGGCCCCGTCCATGACAACACCCTCCTGGAGATCACCTCGCCCATGGTCGGGACGTTCTACCGGTCGTCCAGCCCGGGGGCCGAGCCCTACGTCAGCATCGGCACCGAGGTCGACCCCGAGACGGTCGTCTGCATCATCGAGGCGATGAAGGTCATGAACGAGATGAAGGCCGAGGTGCCGGGCACCGTCGTGGAGATTCTGGTGGAAGACGGCGAACCCGTCGAATTCGGGCAGGTCCTCTTCCTGCTGGAACCCATCGCCGAGTAGCCGCTGCTTCCAGGGCGGGCGAACGATACCCTTGCAGAGGTAGTGTCCGGCATGTTCACCCGGGTATTGGTGGCCAACCGGGGCGAGATCGCCCTGCGCATCATCCGCGCCTGCAAGGAACTGGGCGTCGAAGCCGTCGCCGTCTACTCGAAGGCCGACGCCGGCTCCCAGTACCTCGAGCTGGCCGACGACTCCGTCTGCATCGGCCCGGCGCCCCCGGCCGAAAGCTACCTCAACGTGGCCCACATCATCAGCGCCGCCGAGGTCACCAACGTCGACGCCATCCACCCCGGCTACGGCTTTCTGGCCGAGGACGACACCTTCGCGGAGATCTGCGAGGAGTCCAACATCGTCTTCATCGGCCCGCGGTCGGACGTCATGCGCAAGATGGGCAACAAGGCCGAGGCGCGCAGGATCGCCAAAGAGAACCGCGTCCCCGTCATCCCCGGCAGCGAAGGAGTGGTCGGCGACGAGGACGAGGCCCTCGGCCTGGCCCACCAGCTCGGCTACCCCGTCATGATCAAGGCCGCAGCCGGCGGCGGCGGCCGCGGCATGCGCATCGCCCACAACGACATCAGCCTGAAGAACATGCTGGCGCTGGCCCGCAACGAAGCCGGCGCCGCCTTCAAGGACTCCTCGGTCTACGTGGAGAAGGTCGTCAGCCCCGCCCGCCACGTTGAGGTCCAGATCCTGGGCGACTCCCACGGCAACGTCCTCCATCTGGGCGAACGGGACTGCTCGATCCAGCGCCGCTTCCAGAAGCTCATCGAGGAGACCCCCAGCCCGGGCATCGACAGCGACCTGCGAAGCAAGATCACCCGCGCCGCCGTGCGCATCGCACGCGCCGTCAACTACACCGGGGCCGGAACCATCGAGTTCCTGGTCAACCCCGAAGGCCAGTTCTTCTTCATCGAGATGAACACGCGCCTCCAGGTCGAACACCCCGTCACCGAAGAGGTCACCGGACTCGACCTGGTCAAGGAGCAGATCCGCATCGCCGCCGGAGAGGAGCTGACGCTGCAGCAGAAGCGCGTGGAATTCCGCGGCTGCGCCATCGAATGCCGCATCAACGCGGAGAACCCGGCCGACGGCTTCCGCGCCTCGCCCGGCACCGTCCGCCGCTTCAACCCCCCCGGCGGCCGCGGCGTCCGAATCGATTCGCACTGCTACAGCGGCTACGAAGTGAAGCCCTGCTACGACTCCATGATCGGCAAGCTCATCGTCCATCAGCCGACCCGCGCCGAAGCCCTCGCCTGCCTCCGACGCGCACTCACCGAGTTCACCATCGAGGGCATCCACACAACCATCCCCTTCTACCGCGATCTGATCAACCACGGCGGCTACGCCAGCGGCCGGTTCGACACGCACTTCGTCGAGGACTTCCTCGAAGGCGCCTGAGCGCGGCCCCGCCGCTCCGGGCGCCCGCCGTACGTCGCGGAATCCACACCATGTTCGAGCCCATTCTTCCCCCCGTCCTGCCGGCGCACCCGCCCCGCGACCGCCTCGTGGCAATCACCTCGACCCTGCCCGTCGAGGTCCTCCTGGCCGCCGGGCTCGTTCCGGTGGACGTCAACAACCTGTTCATGGCCAGCCCCCACCGCGCCGAACTGGTCGAGTCCGCCGAACGCGCCGGCTTCCCCCGCACCTGCTGCTGCTGGACCCGGGGCCTCTACGGCGCCGTCCACGACGCCCGCATCGGCCGCGTCGTCGGCGTCGTGCGGGGCGACTGCAGCAACACCGAGGCCCTCCTGGAAGTGCTCCGCAGCGAGGGCATCGACTGCATCGCCTTCGACTACCCGCGCGCACCCGAGCCCCGCCGCATGCAGGCGGCCCTGCGCGAACTGGCCGAAACGCTCGGCGCGGACCTCGCCGAGGCCGAGCGGTGGCGCGCCCGGCTGCAGCCGGCCCGCGAGGCCGCCGCGCAGATCGACCGCCTGGCCTGGGAACACGACCGGGTGACGGGCCTCGAGAACCACCTCTGGCTGGTCAGCACGAGCGACTTCTGCGCGGACCCCGACCGCTACCGGGCCGAGGCCCATCGGTTCCTGGACCGCGCCGGGCACCGCCCGCCCATCCCGCACCTGCTGCGCCTGGGGCTCTGCGGAGTGCCCCCCATCGTGCCCGAACTCTACGGATTCGTGGAGAGCATGGGCGCCCTGGTCGTCTACAACGAGACGCAGCGGCAGTTCTCCATGCCGGTCGGTGGCGACTCGCTCTCTGCCCAGTACACCCGCTACACCTACCCGTACGGCCTGACGCCGCGCATCGAGGACATCCGGGCGGAGTGCGGCCGGCGCCGCCTGCACGGGCTCATCCACTACGTGCAGAGCTTCTGCCACCGCCGCATCGAGGACGGCCTCCTGCGCCGCAACCTGGGTCTGCCCGTTCTGACGCTCGAAGCCGACCGCCCCGGCCCCCTCTCCGGCCAGGTCAGGACGCGCCTGGAGGCCTTCGTGCAGATGCTCACCGCGCGCAGGCGGCGTGAATAAAGCGGCGGGGCGATGCGTATCCTTCCGCAGAAAAGCCGTGCGCCCGCAACAGGAGGGACCGCCGATGGGCGAACGCAACAACAGGTGGATGGTGCCGCATCCGACAGTCGAGTCAGATAGCTTCTTCGCGCTCATCCCGGAAGCGTTCGTCTATCCGTTGCGGGGGAACGGCAAGTACCTGCTCCTGATGGGAGCGGTCTTGCTCAGCATCCTGGGGTTGATGTGCATGGTGCCGATCTACGGCTTCCTGGCTACGTTTCTGATCCTTGGCTACATGGCGTCCTTCATGTTCGAGGTGGTGGCGCAGTCGGCATCGGGTCACGTAGACATGCCCCGGTGGCCGTCGCTGACGAGCTTCTACGACGACGTCTTCGTTCCCGCCGCCTGGCTGATCGTCACGTTCGCCACCTGCATGCTGCCCTTCATCGCACTGCTGATATGGGGGCACGCAGTCGATCGAGACATTGGCCCTGCAACAGGCATTCTTCGCGTTGTCGGCCTGGCCTGCTTCCCGATGGCCTTGCTGGGGGTCGCGCTGAACCGGACCGTCAGTGCGCTCAACCCCCTGGCGATCGTCGCCGGGATCGCGCGTGTTCCCCTCGAGTACGCAGCGATCTGCACGCTCTTCGTCGGCATCAGCGCCGTTCGGGCCCTTGCGCTGCCCTCACTGATCGCATCTGGTCCCTTCCTGGGCTATCTGCTGCAGAATGGCGTTTGGATCTACCTCACCACCGTCCAGATGCGGCTCCTGGGCCTGCTCTACTACACGAAGGCGGACGCCCTGGGCTGGTTCGCCGTGGAGTAGGCGCGGCGAGCGCCGGGCGTCGCGCCCGGCGGCCATGCGCGCGGTTGCTGCCCGCCGTCGGCGGCGTCTCACGCGGCGCCGACCCCCGGAGTGTCATCCTCCTATGAGGCCTCGGTTCAAGCGGAAAGAGGATTCGGCGCCGGTCGTGCGCAGGGAGGCCGGTGTGTCATCCTGAGCGCCGCTCAGGCGGCGTGAAGGATCTCGCCGTTCGAACACAGGACACCCAAGCAGCGGCAAGATGCTGCGGCGCGAAGAACCTCGCCGTTGCCGGTGTGGCACAGCCTCACCCGGCTGCGGCCGCTGTCCCCCGCCCCACGCGGCCGAGGACGGCCGCGCTACCCGTTCCTGCCTGGACGCATGCGCCCGCCCCTTGATGTCATCCTGGGGCCCGCTCAGGCGGCCCGCTCAGCGGCCCGGCTGGTCCAGGGCGGCCGTCTGCACCGGAATGCCCTCGACGCGATTGAGCCGGTTCTCCAGCATGGCCACCCTGTTGCCCAGGCGGCTGAGCCAGATGCCGCCTACCAGGACCACGACGACGAGTGCCACGCCGAGGACGAATCCGGTAGAGAACCTGCGCTCGGGCAGGCCCGAGCCGAACACGGCCAGCTCCGCCCGCGCCGCCTCTTCGTCCGTGGGCGGAGGCCCGTGTGTGGCAAACGGGTTGCGGCCGTTCGGGGCCGGCGGGGGCGCCAGGACGACCGTCCGGGTCCTCTCCTCCGCGTCCGGCTGTTTCTGGGCGTCGGCCGGCGGGGCGACGGTCGTGATGGGCGCGACGCGGCGCAACGGGGCGGGCTGGTCGCTCGCCTCGCCGTCCTCGGCGCGGGTCTTCACGCGAAGCTGCGGCCGATTGGCTATCTCCTCGCCGGGACGGCGGATGGTCGGCACGGCGGTTGGGGGCGCGGCGCCCGGCCGGCCGGGGCCGGCGCTCCTGGTCACGGACTGCTCGTTGGTCATCCCGTCCTTGCCTCCTCAGGTACGACGCATCCTATGCGACCGCAGCATCCTATGCGACCGCAGCATCGGCTGCGGCGGGCGGCGCTGCGGCGCCCGCTTCCATCGCGACCACCTCCGCGGCCAGCGCTCTGTAGTCCGCCGCCCCGTTGCACTCGGGCTCGTAGAGCGTGATCGGCAGGCCGAACCCCGGCGCCTCGGCCAGGCGCACGTTCTTGCGGATGATCGTGCCGAACACCTTCGGCCCGAAGTGTTTGCGGATGTCGGACAGTATCTCGTGCGCCAAGCACGTGCGCCGGTCGTGCATGCACGGCAGCACGCCGGTGATCTCCAGGGCCGGGTTGGCCTTGGCCCGCACCAGGTCCACGGTGTGCGTCAGCTTCCCGAGCCCCTGCAGCGCGAAGAACTCCGTCTGGAGCGGGATGAAGATCTCCCGGGCCGCGCACATGCCGTTGATCGTCACGAGCCCCAGTGACGGCGGCGAGTCGATCAGCACGTAGTCGAAGCCGTCCGGCACCTGCGCCAGGCACCTGCGCAGGGCGAACAGCCGGTCGGGCTGGCCGGCCAGCTCGACGGCCAGCCCGGCCATGTCGATGTTGGACGGGATGATGCCCAGCCCCGGCATCGACGTGGCGCGGACGACGTCGCGGACGGTGCTCTCCCCCATGATGAAGGTATAGAGGGACGGCTGGCCGCGTTCGAGTTCGATCCCGAAGTGGATCGACAGGTTGGCCTGCGGGTCGGCGTCGACCATGAGGACCTTCCGGCCCCGTTCGGCCAGGGCGGCGCCGAGGTTGGCCACGGTGGTGGTCTTGCCCACGCCGCCTTTCTGGTTGAGCACGAGGATCTTCCGCATCGGTCGGTCATCCCCGACAGGGTGCACTGGGGTGCGGTTGCCACATGACAGCCCGTACATGAGAGGGCATTCCGGCCGGCCGAATCAAGGCGGCGGATTGCATTCGGCCGCGGCTTCTCGTTACCCTATGATCGGTGCCTCCGGCAGCCCTGCGGGGCGGCCGGGGGTGCCAGATGTCGTATGGCGGTGCATGTCCTTGCGCGCGCGACACTTGGAACAGCGGAACGCAATGGCAGCCGCCGAGGGCCGCCGGCACACGGGCGCGGCGACCTCGGAGGGCGCGCGCCGGAAGCGATGGAGGCGACATGGCGAAAAAGCAGGCCCAAAAAGCCCGAACGCCCCTGACGGCGGCCGACATGGCCCTGCAGCAGCGGGAGATCAGCATCAGCGAGTTCTTCACGAAGAACCGCCACCTGCTCGGCTTCGACAACCCCCGCCGCGCCCTGCTGACCACCGTCAAGGAAGCGGTCGACAACTCCCTGGACGCCTGCGAGGAGTCCGGCACGCTCCCCGAGGTGTCCGTGGACATCCGCCAGACCAACGGCGACGAGCGGTTCACGGTCTGCGTGCGCGACAACGGCCCGGGAATCGTCAAGGAGCAGATTCCCCGCATCTTCGGCAAGCTCCTCTACGGCAGCAAGTTCCACCGCCTGAAGATGAGCCGCGGCCAGCAGGGCATCGGCATCAGCGCCGCCGGCATGTACGGCCATCTGACCACCGGCCGGCCCGTCGCCATCACCAGCCGCACCGCCCCGGACCAGCCGGCCCACTACTACCAGGTCGCCATCAACACGAAGGTGAACGAGCCGGCCATCCTGAAGGAAGCCACCATCGACTGGGAGCACGGCCGCGGCACCGAGGTGGTCATCGAGCTGGAGGGCATCTACCAGCGCGGCCTCTGGAGCGTCGACGAGTACCTGGAGCAGACCGCCACCGCCAACCCCCACGTGCAGATTGTGTACTCGGCCCCGGACGGCAAGCGGACGGTGCTGGAGCGCGCGGCCGACGTCCTTCCGCAGGAACCCCGCGAGATCAAGCCGCACCCGTACGGCATCGAACTGGGCATGCTGATCAAGATGCTGCAGGAGACCGGGTCCAACACCCTCCAGGGCTTCCTCCACAGCGATTTCAGCCGGGTCAGCCGCGCCAACGCCCTGGAGATCTGCCGGCGCGCGGGTGTCTACGAGAACGCCCGCCCGCGCCGAATCGCCCAGCAGGAGGCCGACAGCCTGCTGGCCGCCATCCGCGACACGAAGCTGATGAACCCGCCGATGGACTGCATCTCGCCCATCGGGAAGGACCTGATCGAAGCGGGCATGAGGAAGCACTTCGCGGCGGACTTCTACGCCTGCGTCACCCGGCCGCCGACCGTCTACCGCGGCATTCCCTTCCTGGTCGAGGCCGGCCTCGCCTACGGCGGCGAGATGAAGGAGGGCACCTCGGCCAAGCTCATGCGGTTCGCCAACCGCGTGCCCCTGCTCTACAACACGGGCGCCTGCGTCATCAGCCAGGCCATCGCGCACGCCAACTGGCGCCAGTACGGCGTCGATCAGTCCAACGGCAGTCTGCCGACCGGCCCCCTGCTGATCCTGGTCCACGTGGCCAGCCCGTGGGTGCCCTTCACCAGCGAGAGCAAGGAGGCCATCGCCTCCTACCCCGAGATCGAACGCGAGATCGTGCTGGCCCTGCAGGAATGCGCGCGCGGGCTGCGACGCTACATCAGCGGCCGCCGCCGGCACCTCGAAGAGCAGCGCCGACGCGAGTACATCAGCACGTACATCGACCACATCGGCGAGGCGCTGCAGGAGATCCTGGCCTTCGACGACGGCCGCAAGCGGCTGCTGGTCGAGAACCTGGGCGAGATCCTCAGGAAGGCCCGCGGCGGGTAGCGCGCGCTCAGAACTCCAGCCACTGCGCTCCCACCCACATCATGCCGGCCAGGTCGGCATCGATGTCGGGGTCGTCGCCCGGAGTGTCGTCGGCGAAAACGTTGGTGTCCTGGTAGATGACCAGGCCGCCGGCCACGCCGCCCCTGGCCTGCAGGTTGGGCACGTACGGCTCCGAGGCGCCCTTCTTGTACGGCGCGCCCGTCCACTCCACCGGCAGCCATGCCACGTGCTTGTCGGCGAACAGGAAGCTGCCGCCTTCGGCCGGATGGTTGTTCTGCCCGAGCCAGAACCCCTTGCCGCTGTCGTCCTCCCAGTAGCCGTGGACGCACTCGTCGCCGTAGACCACGCGCGTCGGCGGGGCGTCGCGAGGGATGGGGGCGCTGCCGGGCCCGGCGCAGTCGTAGAAGTAGCTGGGCGGATACGGCGGCCGTCTCCCGTCCGGCTCGCCGCGCGCGACCCGGGTGCCCGGCGGCACGTCGAAGTGCTCGCAGTTCCGGAAGTCGTTGCCCTCGTCGTTCAGGATCACGACGTCGCCCGCAGCGGGGCACTGGAACAGGTAGGTCTTGGAGGCGTACTCGGGGTAGAGCACGGCCAGGGAGGCGGTGGGATCGGCGCCGTCGGGCCGCTGCGGGCACACGCTCAGGCGCGCCGACGGCCACTCCCCCTGGTGGCCCATCTGGTACATCTCGAAGGCCAGGGCCACCTGGCGGATGCGCCCCAGGCACTTGGTGCGCACCGCCTCGGTGCGCGCCTGATCGAGCATCGGCACGAGCATCGCGCCCAGGATGGCGACGATCACCAGCACGACGACCAGCTCCAGCGCCGTGAATCCGCGCTTCATGCGGCTGCCCTCCCCCCCCGCTGAGTCCAGGAGTGTGAACACGGCACTCCGCACTGCCGACTGTATCCTACCCGTGCCCCCCCGATTGTCAAGGCCGAAAACGCGTGGCGGTCACCGGGGGCGGGGCCGCCCGAACAGGGCCCCATGCCCCAGCGGCCCCGAGCACCGGCCCACGTCCAGGGCCGCCTGCAGGCCGGCCTGCACGGCGTCGCGCGCCCACTCCACGGCGGCGGGCACGGCCAGCCCCCAGGCCAGCCCCGTGGCGATGGCCGCCGAATACGTGCAGCCGGTGCCGTGGCGGTTGGGCGTGGGCACGCGCGGCCGCCGCACCTCCAGGAAGCCGTGCCCGTCGAACAGCACGTCCACCGGGTCGCCGCACAGATGACCGCCCTTGACGAGCACCCAGCGGCAGCCGAACCCGTGCAGACGCCGGGCCGCCTCCTTCATCGTCGGCACGTCCCCGATGCGCATCCCCGTCAGGACCTCCGCCTCGGGCAGGTTCGGCGTCGCCACCTCCGCCAGGGGCAGCATCACGTCGCGCATGGCAGCCCGCGCGTCGTCCTCCAGCAGGTGGGCGCCGCTCTCGGCCACCATGACGGGGTCCACCACGAGCGGCCGGATCGCGTGCACGCGCACGCGGTCGGCCACGGCTTCCAGAACGGGGCGCCCCGCCAGCATGCCCGTCTTGGCCGCGTCGGTGCCGATGTCCTCCAGGACCATGTCGATCTGGTCGGCCACGAACGCGGGCTCCACGGACATGACTCGCCGGACGCCGCAGGTGTTCTGCGCCGTCAGGGCTGTGATGGCGCTGGTGCCGAAGGCGCCGAGGGCGGTGATGGTCTTCAGGTCGGCCTGGATGCCGGCCCCTCCGCCGCTGTCGCTGCCGGCGATGGTGAGCACACGGGGGATCATCTGCGGGGCCGCCTCCTGGGCCGCAACCTTGACAACGGACGGACACACCACTAAGATACCTTCAGCGGATGGGTGCGACAAGCCGCGGCGCTCCCGGGCAGTCTGCAGGGGGTGTGTGCACGCCGGGCCGGCGAGCGGCACGGCGTGTGTCGGCAGTCCCGTCCGATCGCGAGGTTGTTCCTTCCGCCCGACGACTTCCCCCATGCACGAACGGCCCGGGCCGGATCGTGAGAGGTTGACCCACGCATGGCTCTTGTAGTGCAGAAATTCGGCGGCAGTTCGCTGGCCACGGCCGACAAGGTGCTCAACGCCGCACGGCGCGCCGTGGCTGAGTTCGAGGCCGGACACCAGGTGCTGATGGTCTGCAGCGCGCAGGGCAAGATGACCGACGAGCTGATCGAGCGCGCCCGGCGCATCCACGCCGAACCCAGCCGGCGGGAGGTGGACATGCTCCTGGCGGTCGGAGAGCAGATGTCGATCTCGCTGATGGCCATCGCCCTGCACAGCATGGGTTACGAGGCGATCAGCCTGACGGGCGCCCAGGCAGGCATCCGCACCGACAACCTCTTCGGCAAGGCGAAGATCCGGACCATCGACACCTCGCGGGTGCGCCGCGAGCTGGACAAGGGCCAGATCGTCATCGTGGCCGGCTTCCAGGGCGCCGACGAGGAAGGGAACATCACGACGATCGGCCGCGGCGGGTCCGATGCGACCGCCATCGCGCTGGCCGCCGTTCTGGGCGCCGCCCGCTGCGAGATCTTCACGGACGTCGACGGCATCTACACGGCCGATCCGCGGATCGTCTCGAGCGCCGCATGGATCCGGCAGATCGATTACGATGAACTGCTCGAGCTGGCCAGCCTCGGCCTCAAGGCGATGCAGAGCCGGGCGGTGGAACTGGCCAAGCGGCTCGGCGTATCCTTTCGGGTACGTTCGAGCCTGAACAACTCGGAGGGAACCCTCGTGACCCACGTCACCGGCGAAATGGAATTCGTGGACGTGCGCGCGGCCGCCCTGGACCGCAATCAGGCCAAGATCACCATCCGCCACGTGCCCGACACGCCGGGGGTCGCCGCCACGATCTTCAGCGACCTCGGCCGCGAGCACGTCAACGTCGACATGATCGTGCAGAACGTGGGCGAAGGGGGGATGACGGACGTGAGCTTCACCGTGGAACAGACCGATCTGGCGCGGGCGATCCGGGTGACGAGCGCCCTGGCGGAGAGGATCGGCGCAGGGGCGGTGGAGAGCGATGAGGAGGTCGCAAAGGTCAGCGTCGTCGGAATCGGCATGCGCAGCCACAGCGGCGTGGCCGAGAAGATGTTCCGCGCGCTGGCCGAAGCCATGATTAACATCATGATGATCAGCACGTCGGAGATCAAGATTTCCTGCGTCGTGGAGGCCGCGCGCGCCGAAGACGCGCTGCGCGTCGTGCACGATGCCTTCGATCTGAAACAAGGAACGCTGAGTCATCATGGGTAACGGCAACAAGCAGGTCTACGCATACGATACGACGCTCCGGGACGGCTGCCAGGCCGAAGGCGTGAGCCTGACCGTGGAACAGAAGCTGGAGGTCGCGCAGCGTCTGGACGAACTGGGCATCCACTTCATCGAGGGAGGCTACCCGCTCTCCAACCCGAAGGACCAGGAGTTCTTCCACCGCGTCCGCAAGCTCCGGCTCCGCAACGCCCGTGTCGCCTCCTTCGGGAGCACGCGCAAGGCCGCCACGACGGCCGCCGAAGACCGCGGGCTGCGCGCCCTCCTGGACGCCGAGACGGAGGTCGTCGCCATCGTCGCCAAGGCGTGGGATCTCCACGTCGAGAAGGTGCTGCGCACTACACTGGACGAGAACCTGCGGATGGTGGAGGACTCGGTGCGCTTCCTCAAGGACGCCGGGCGCACCGTCATCCTCGACGCCGAGCACTTCTTCGACGGCTACAGGGCGAATCCCGACCATGCCATGAAGGTGGCCGAGGTCGCCGCCGAGGCCGGCGCCGACTGCGTCGTGCTCTGCGACACCAACGGCGGCACCCTGACGGCCGACGTGGCCCGCCGGACGGCCGAGGTCGTCGAGCGGATCGCCTGCAGCGTGGGCATCCACTGCCACAACGACAGCGGCCTGGCCGTCGCCAACTCCGTGGCCGCCGTGCAGAGCGGCGCCGTGCAGGTGCAGGGCACCGTCAACGGCCTGGGCGAACGAGTCGGCAACGCCGATCTCTGCAGCATCATCGCCATACTGAACCTGAAGACGGACTTCCGGTGCATCACCGACGAGCAGCTCCGGAAGCTCACGGAGGTCTCCCGGTTCGTCGACGAGGTGGCCAACCTGATCCCGAACCCCTACCAGCCGTTCGTGGGCAAGAGCGCGTTCGCCCACAAGGGCGGCCTGCATCACGACGCCATGCGCAAGGCCGAGCACTCCTACGAGCACATCGACCCCGCGCTCGTGGGCAACGAGCAGCGTTTCCTGCTGAGCGAACTCTCCGGCCGCGCCAGCATGCTGGCCAAGATGCAGAAGTCCGAAATCACGCAGGACCCCGCCGTCGTGCGGCAACTGCTGGATCGGTTGCAGAACCTGGAGAACGAGGGCTACCAGTTCGAGGCCGCCGAGGCCTCCTTCGAACTGGTCGCCCAGAAGGCGGTCGGCCGCTTCCGGCCGCATTTCGACGTCAGGGCCTACCACATCAGTGTGATCCGTCAGTCCGACGGGTCCGTCATCACCGACGCCACGGTCAAGCTGAACGTCAACGGCACGCCCATGCACACCGCCGCCGAGGGCAACGGACCGGTGAACGCCCTGGACGGCGCGCTCCGCAAGGCGCTCGAACCGCACTACCCGGCCTTGAAAGACATGCACCTGACGGACTACAGCGTGCGCGTCATCAACCCGAAGGCCGCCACCCAGGCCCGCGTGCGCGTGGTCATCCAGAGCGCCGACGACCGCCGCATTTGGGGCACCGTCGGCGTCAGCGAAAACATCATCGAAGCCAGCTGGCAGGCCCTGATCGACAGCTTCGAGTACAGACTCCTGATGGAGGAGTAACGGGCAGATCGCCTGCCGCTCTCCTTCACCCAGCCCGGGAACCACCTGAGCCATGGCAAGTGAACTGCCGACCCGGTATGAACCGGAGCAGATTGAAGGCAAGACCTACGCCTTCTGGACGCAGCGCAACCTGTTCCATGCGGAGCCCGACCGGCCCGGCGAGCCCTACACGATCGTGATCCCGCCGCCGAACGTCACGGCCGAACTCCACATGGGCCACGCGCTCAACAACACGCTCCAGGACGTCTTCGTCCGCTACCGCCGCATGACCGGCCGCAACGCCCTGTGGCTGCCCGGCACGGACCATGCCGGGATCGCCACCCAGAACGTCGTCGAACGCGGACTCGCCGCCGAGGGCCGCCATCGCACGGACCTCGGACGCGAGAAGTTCATCGACCGCGTCTGGCAGTGGCGCGAGAAGTACGGCGGCCGCATCATCCACCAGCTCAAGCGGCTCGGCTGCTCCTGCGACTGGGAACGGGAACGCTTCACCATGGACGAAGGTCTCAGCCGCGCCGTGGTTGAGACCTTCGTCCGTCTGCACGAAAAGGGCCTGATCTACCGCGGCAAGTACATCGTCAACTGGTGCCCGCGATGCCGCACTGCCCTGTCCGACATCGAGTCCGAACACGAGGAACACGACGGGCAGCTGTGGTTCATCCGCTACCCGCTCCGGGACGACCCCCGGCGCACCGTCCTGGTCGCCACCACCCGGCCCGAGACGATGCTGGGCGACACGGCCGTGGCCGTGCATCCGGACGACGAACGCTACGCCGGCCTGGTCGGCCGCACAGTCGTCCTGCCGATCATCGGCCGTGAGATCCCCGTCGTCGCCGACGAATGGGTGGACCGCGGCTTCGGCACGGGCGCCGTGAAGGTCACGCCCGCCCACGACCCGAACGACTTCAACCTGGCGCGCCGCCACGGCCTGCCCGAGGTGGTCGTCATCGACGAAGACGGCCGCATGACGATCGAGGCGGGCGCGCAGTACGAGGGCATGGACCGGTTCGAGTGCCGTGAGGCGCTCCTGGAGGACCTCCGGGCACTCGAACTGCTCGAGCGGGTCGAACCGCACCGCCACTCCGTCGGCCACTGCTACCGCTGCCACACCGTGGTGGAGCCCTACCTGTCCGACCAGTGGTACGTGAAGGTGAAGCCCCTGGCCCGGCGCGCCGCCGAGGCCGCACGGGACGGGCGCATCCGCTTCCATCCCGCCCGTTGGCGGGACTTCTACCTGAGCTGGCTCGACGAGGCCCGGGACTGGTGCGTCAGCCGCCAGATCTGGTGGGGCCACCGCATACCCGTCTACTACTGCACCTCCTGCGGCAACCCCGTCGTCGCCCCCCAGGAGCCGACCGAGTGCCCGGCCTGCGGCGCGGCCGAGCTGCGCCGCGACGAAGACGTGCTCGACACCTGGTTCTCCAGCGCCCTCTGGCCCTTCAGCACGCTCGGCTGGCCGGACCGCACGCCCGAACTGGAACGCTACTACCCCACCAGCACGCTCGTCACCGACCGCGGCATCATCTACTTCTGGGTCGCCCGCATGGTCATGATGGGCCTGGAGTTCATGGGCGACGTGCCCTTCACCGACGTCTACATCAACGGCACCGTGCTGGACGACCAGGGGCGCAAGATGTCCAAGTCCCTCGGCAACGGCATCGACCCGGTCAAGTTGATCGACCTCTACGGCGCCGACGCCGTGCGCTTCTCGCTCGTGATGCTGGCCACCGAGGGCCAGGACCTGAAGCTCAGCGAGTCCAAGTTCGAGATGGGCCGCAACTTCGCCAACAAGGTGTGGAACGCCGCCCGGTTCGTGCTGATGAACCTGGAGGCGGCTCCGGCCGGCCCGGCCGCCGAGCCCGAGCCCGCCTTCGAGGACCGCTGGATCCTCAGCCGCCTGGAAGCCGCCGTGCAGTCGGTCACAGACGCCCTGGAGGCATTCCGCACGCACGAGGTCGCCCAGGCCGCCTACGAGTTCTTCTGGCACGAGTTCTGCGACTGGTACCTGGAGATCGTCAAGCCCCGCCTCCTGCCGGACGCCCCCCCCGCCACGGCCGCGGCCGCCCGCGAGACGCTGGCCACGGTGCTGGACAGCTCCCTGCGGCTGCTGCACCCGGTGGTGCCGTTCGTCAGCGAGGAACTCTGGCAGCACCTGCGCGAGACCGCCCGGGCCGCCGGCCTGCAGGCGGCCGAAGCCATGGACGCCGAGGCGCTGATCGTCGCCCCCTGGCCCGCCGCCCGGCCCGCTCGCCGCGACGAAGGGCTCGAAGGCGAGATGGCGCTCGTGCAGGACGTCGTCCGCGCGATCCGCAGCATCCGCAAAGAGAAGGGCGTCCATGACCGCAAGCCCGTCCGCGTCACCATCAGCACGCCCGACGAGGCGACCGACCGCCTGATCGCGGCCCGCCTGCCCTTCCTGCGCGAGATGGCGGTGCTGGAAGGCGTCGAACACGGCGTCTTCGCCCCGAAGCCCCACCGCTGCCTCACCACGGTCGTGGGCACGATCGAGTTGTTCGTGCAACTGGAGGGCCTGGTGGACATCGAGGGCGAGCGCGCACGCCTGGAGAAGCAGCGCGCGGAGGTCGAGCGGCTCATCGCCGGCGTCGAATCCGCGCTGCACAACGAGGCATTCCGCGCCAACGCACCCGAGGCCGTCGTGCAGCAGCGCCTGGACCGCGCCGAGGAACTGCGCGCCCAGCTCACCAAGATCATCCAGAACCTGGCGGATCTGGAGTAGCGCCGGCCGGCGGCTCCGCCCGGTCGCCCCGCGGCCCGTTCCGGTCGGCGGGCCGCTTCCGCGCCAGCAGCGTCCACGCAACGTTCACAAACGCCCAGCCCCCCAGCGCCGCCACGGTGCTCAGCACCAGCGAACCCGTCCACAGATAGGCGGCCTGGTTGAGGAACATCGCGTACCGCCTGTCCGGGGGGATGAACCCCTGGATCAGGTCGAACAGCCAGGTATCGTGCAGCATGTGGACCCCGAGCCTGCGCGCGGCCAGGAAGACGGGCACGGCGGTGACCGGGTTGGTCACCCAGACCCCCGCGACGGCTGCGGGCAGGTTGACCTTCAGCAGCAGCGCGCCGGCGGCGGCCAGCAGCATCTGGAACGGAATCGTCGGCGTGAACGCGATGAACAGCCCGAGGGCCACCCCGCCGGCCACCGCCCTCCGATCGGGTGCCCAGAGTGCCGTTCGGAACAGGTGCTCGCCCAACCAGCGGTGGATGAACGTGCCCCGGAGGGCCTTCGAGAGCCTCCTCTGCCTGCGCAGCCAGTGCCGCCGGAACATGGGGGCCCCTTCACTTCACTTCCCCGGCGGCCGCGCTAACCATGCCTTGCCCGATCGGCCAGGAGGACGACGTCCTTGAGCCCCTGAGGGCCCCTCGCATTGGTCCAGCGGTGCAGGAATCGCTTGCCGCCGGCGATCTGGGCGACCGCCGCCAGACACGAGAGGAAGGAGTTCCTCTCGTCCATCGTGCCGGCGATCACAAAGACCACCTGCACGGCCGGCGCCTCGTCCGAGAAACGGATCCCCTCCCGGGCACGGACCACCAGGATCTCCAGGATGCCGCTGCCCTTGAGCACGACGTGCGGCACCGCCAGGGTCGGGTTCAGGGCGGTGCTGCCCTGCGCTTCCCGCGCCTTCAGGGCCGCCGCCAGCGTCGCCGCGTCCTCATGGACGCGTTCCTGCAACGGCTCGGCCGCCAGCCTGAAGAACTCGTCCAGTTCCACCGGGTCCTCGATGTCCAGCACAAGGCCCTCCTCGATGAGCTGATCGAAGCGGTCGCGGACGACCTCGTCGCGTTCGTGCACGATCTGCCGCAGCTCCGCCTCCAGCGTGCCGGTGACGAGTTCGCGGGCCGTGATGCGCTCAATCAGGTGGAGCAGCGCCGTGTCCTGCATCACCCGATCGCGACCGTAGAACCAGTAGCACAGGAAGCCGGCCAGGATGAGCGTCGCGCTGATAAGGTACGCCTCCACCCCCATCTCGAAGAGCACAAACCCGAACCCCACGATGCCCGCGATCTGAACCCACGGATAGACCGGCGACCGGAACGCAGGGCGGTAGTTCTGCAGACCGCTCTCCCGCAGCACGATCACCGAAAGGCACGAGAGCATGTAGGTCAGGATCAGCACCACGGACGCCGCCTCGACCAGGACCTTCAGGCTGACGAACAGGCTGAACAGCATCACGGCCCCCGTGATCGCCAGCGCCACGTGGGGTGTGCGGAAACGGACGTTCACGCGCGACAGCGGCGGCGGCAGCAGACGGTCGCGGCTGAGCGCCAGCAGATAGCGGGACGCCGCCATGATGCCGGCGTTGGCCGTGGATACGAACGCGAGGATCGCGCCCGCGCTCAGGACCACGTAGCCGAAGCGGCCCAGGATCATCTGGCCGCCGTGCGAGAGCGGCGTCAGCGAGGCCTTGAGCACATGCGCCTCGACCACGCCGCTGGTCACCATCACGGCCAGAGTGTACGTCACCATCACCGCCCCCAGCGAAAGCACCAGCCCCACCGGGATGACGCGCCCGGGGTCCCGCACCTCCTCGGCCACGCTCGCCACCTTCAGCAGCCCGCCGTAGGAGACGAACACGAACCCCGTGGCGATGAAGATGCTCCCCGGGCCGTGCGGCGCGAACGGGATCAGCAGTTCCGCCCGCAACTGCGACATGCCCACCAGGATGTACATGGCCAGGATGGCGAACAGACCCACCACCAGGAACACCTGCACCCGCGCCGCCTCGCGCACGCCGAGAACGTTCAGAGCCACGAAGGCCACACACAGGACCCCGCCCGCCAGTTGCCCGTTGAGGTGGATCACCAGACGGGCGAATGCCGCCATCCCCACGACGGCGAACGCGCTCTTGAGCGAGAGTGCGAACCAACTGAGCAGGCCGGCGACCGTGCCCACCCCAGGGCCGAACGCCCGCATCGCAAAGAAGTAGTCGCCGCCCGCCTTCGGCATCGCCGTCGTCAACTCGGCGATGCTCAGCGCACCCGTGGCCGCCAGCAGGCCGGCCAGCATGTAGGCCCAGACGACGCCCGGCCCGGCGATCGCGTAGGCCAGCCCCGGCAGGACGAACAGCCCCGAACTGATCATTGCCCCCGACGAGATACAGAACACGTGCCCCAGCCCCAGCCCCTTGTCCAACTGCGGTGCTGCTCCCGCCATCCACTCTCCATTCCGTGCTGATCCCAGCGGCACCCCGGCACCCCGACCGGCGGTGCCGTCAGTATATCGGAATAACGGACGCGTGTCACGGCCCGCCCCCCCCATATGTCAACCGCAGATAGAAATGTCCGCTATACACGGCAGATAGAAATGTCCGGTTGTTGCCGCAGCTATAAATGCGCGGGCATGTTCTGGTAGCCTTGGCGCCAGGGGTGGTCCGGCGCTGGACGTC
>JAAYEJ010000004.1 GCA_012728835.1 Candidatus Brocadiaceae bacterium
CTGCAATCACCGGGCGCCTGCCATTCCCGGCCGCGACGGAGCGCGGCCCTCCATTGGCACGCACGCGGCCACGCCGTTGGAGGGGCACGCTCCGTCGTGCCCGCTCCTGCAATCACCGGCCGCCTGCCATCCCCGGCCGCGACGGAGCGCGGCCCTCCACCGGCACGCACGCGGCCACGCCGTTGGAGGGGCACGCTCCGTCGTGCCCGCTCCTGCCATCACCGGGCGCCTGCCATTCCCGGCCGCGACGGAGCGCGGCCCTCCATTGGCACGCACGCGGCCGCGACGGAGCGCGGCCCTCCATTGGCACGCACGCCCGCCGTGGCAGCGCGGCCCGGGCGGGGCCGCCCGGGGGCTACCCGTTGGGGGACGGGCGGTCAGCGGCAGGCATCGGCGAGCGTAAGGACCGACGAAAGCACGCAGTCCGGGCGCACTGCGAGGGTCGCCAGGTCGTCCGGGCCGGTCACGCCGGTGAGCACCAGCATGCCGGTCAGGCCGGCGTCGCGTGCCATCTGCATGTCCGTCTCCGGGCGGTCGCCGAGCATGGCGCACTGGCGGGGCTGGAGCCCGACCAGGTCGAGCGCCTCCTGGAGCATGATGGGGGAGGGCTTGCCGACGATGGGGTGGACCTTCCGTTGGGTGCATGCTTCGATGGCGGCGATCATGCAGGCCGCGTCGGGCAGGTCGTAGTCGGGCATCGGGCAGGTGCGGTCGGGGTTGGTGGCGATCAGTTCGGCGCCGTGGAGGGCGGCGCGGTAGGCGATGTTGAGCTTGCGGTAGTCGAACGTGCGGTCGAAGGCGACCACGACGACGTCGATCTGCTCGGGGTCATCGGAGATGCGCAGGCCGTGGTCCAGCAGTTCCTTGATGACGGGCGGTTCGGCCACGGGAAAGCAACGGGCGCCGGGGCGGTGCTTCTGAAGGTAGCGGGCGGCGACCAGGGCGGAGTTGATGACCTCGTCGACCGAGCAGGCGACGCCGAGCCGGTTGAGCTTCTCCGCGTATTCCTGGCGGGTGCCGATGGGCTTGTTGCTGACGAAGGCGACCTTCTTGCCGAGTCGGCGCAGGCCGTCCACGGCGGCATCGGCGCCGGGGATCAGCTCGCCGCCGATGTAAAGGGTCCCGTCGAGGTCGAAGATGAAGCCGCTCAGGCGGTCGAGCAGTGACCGGACGGCGGGGACGTCGGCGATCGGGAGCGGGGTCGGGTCGGTCATTCAGGTCTCCAGACGGATTCGGGGTTTGCGCCCCCGGAACAGGGGCTCGAGCGCGCGGCCGGTGTGCGACCGGGGGGCGCGGATCACCTGCTCGGGCGGGCCGCAGGCGACCACGCAGCCGCCGGCGTCGCCGCCCTCGGGGCCCAGGTCCAGGATGTAGTCGGCGTTCTTGATCACGTCCAGGTTGTGCTCGATGACGACGAGCGTGTTGCCCCGGTCGGCCAGGTTGTGGAAGATGCGCAGCAGCTTCCTGACGTCGTCGAAGTGCAGGCCCGTGGTCGGCTCGTCCAGGATGTAGAGCGTATCGCCCGTGGCGACCTTGCCGAGTTCGCGCGTGAGCTTGATGCGCTGGGCCTCCCCGCCGCTGAGCGTCGTGCTCGGCTGGCCCAGCGTCAGGTAGTCCAGGCCGACCTCGCGCATGGTGCGCAGCTTCCGCTCGATAGGCGGATGCGTGCGGAAGAACTCCAGGGCCTCCTCGACGGTCATGGCCAGCACGTCGGCGATGCTCTTGCCGCGCAGGGCGATCTGCAGCGTCTGCTCTCCGAACCGGCGGCCGCGGCATTCCTCGCATGTGACGCGCACGTCGGGCAGGAAGCTCATCTCGATCTGCTTCTCGCCGAGTCCCCCGCAGACGGGGCAGCGGCCTTCCTTGCTGTTGAAGGAGAACCGCCCGGGGCCGAAGCCGCGGATCCTGGCCTGCCGGGTCTCGGCGAAGGCGCGACGGATGTCGTCGAACACCTTGGTGTAGGTGGCGGGGCAGGAGCGGGGGCTGCGGCCGATGGGGCTCTGGTCGATCTCCAGCACCTGTCGGACCTTCGAGGCGCCCCGCAGCGAACGGTGCCGGCCCGGCCGGGGGCGGCTGCCGTACAGCCGTCGGGCCAGCGCCCGGTGGAGGACGTCGTTGACCAGCGTGCTCTTGCCGCTGCCGCTCACGCCCGTGACGCAGCAGAACAGGCCGAGGGGGATGATCGCCTCGATGTCCTTCAGGTTGTGCTCGCTCGCACCCGTGATGGTGATCGCCCGGCCCCGGCGGGGCGTGCGGAGGCGTTCCGGGATGGGGATCGACTCCCGCCCGGACAGGTAGCGGCCGGTGAGGCTGTCGGGTGCGGCCTGCAGGTCTGCGGCGGGGCCGCTGAAGACGACGTGCCCGCCCGCGCGCCCGGCGCCCGGCCCCAGGTCCACCACCCAGTCGCTGCGCCGGATCGTGGCCTCGTCGTGCTCGACGACCAGCACCGTGTTCCCGGCCTCGCGCAGACGCTCCAGGGAGTCGAGCAGGCGTTCGTTGTCGCGCGGGTGCAGGCCGATCGACGGTTCGTCGAGTATGTAGCAGACGCCCGTGAGCCCGCTGCCGATCTGCGTGGCCAGGCGGATGCGCTGGTACTCGCCCCGGCTCAGGGTGTTGGACCGGCGGTCCAGCGTCAGGTAGTGCAGGCCGACGTCCATGAGGAAGCGGAGCCGTTCGCGGACGTCCTTCCGGATCGGCGCGGCGATGCGTTCGCGCGAGCCCTCGAACGTCAGGCCGTCGATCTGCGCCAGCCCCTCGCCGACGCTCAGCGCCGTCATCTCGCTGATGGTGAGCCCGGCCACGCGGAACGCCAGCGCCTCCGGCCGCAGGCGGGCGCCGCGGCACGCCGGGCAGGGCCTGTGGGCCAGGTAGCGGCCGAACATGTGCCGGCCGTAGGACGGCCCGGCGTCCATGAACTCGCGCAGGCTGGGGATGACGGCGTGGCGCGCCGGGAGCCCGGTGCGCTCCTCCAGGCCCTCTCCGGTCAGCAGTGCCCTGCGCAGCGGGGCGGAGATGCGGCGGAACGGCCGCTGGGGGTCGATGCCCAGGGCCTCGGTCAGTTCCTTCATCATGGTCTGGAGGCGGCGACCGGTGCGGCCGCCCGTGCGTGCCCAGGGCTCCACGGCCCCCGCCGCCAGGCTGAGCGACCTGTCGGGCACGACCAGGTCCTCGTCGAACTCCTCCACCGTGCCCAGGCCGCTGCACGTCTCGCACCGGCCGTAGGGGCTGTTGAACGAGAACGTGTTGGGGTGGGGCTCCGGGATGCTGCGGCCGCATTCCGGGCAGGCCAGTGTGCGGCTGAACAGCACCTCGCGTCCGCTCTCCAGCAGGGCGATGCACGCGCCCCCGCCGGCGGCCAGGGCCGTGCGCACGCTGTCGGCCAGGCGCGCGGTGTCGGTGCGCCGGACCACGAGCCGGTCGATGACCACTTCGATGTCGTGCACCTTGTAGCGGTCCAGGCGGTCGAGGTCGTCCAGGTCGCGCACGACGCCGTCGACGCGCACGCGGACGTAGCCGTCGGCGCGGATGCGGTCGAACAGCTCGCGGTAGTGGCCGCGGCGGCCGCGCACGAGCGGCGCCAGCAGGGCCAGGCGGGTGCCGGCCGGCAGGTCGCGGATGGCGGCCACGATCTGCTCCAGCGTCTGGTGCCGGATCTCGGCGCCGCAGTCGGGGCACCGGGCCGTGCCGAGGCGGGCGAAGAGCAGCCGGAGGCGGTCGTAGACCTCCGTGGTCGTCGCCACCGTGGACCGCGGGCCGGTGCCGCTCATCTCCTGGCGGATGGCGATCGTCGGGGGCAGGCCCGCCACCAGGTCGCAGTCCGGCCGCGGCATCTGCTCCAGGAACTGCCGGGCGTAGCTGGACAGGCTTTCGATGTAGCGGCGCTGCCCCTCGGCGTAGAGCGTGTCGAAGGCGAGCGACGACTTGCCGCTGCCGCTCAGCCCGGTGACGACGACCAGCGCGTCGCGTGGCAGCTCCAGGTCGATGCCCTTGAGGTTGTGCGTGCAGGCGCGCAGGACGTGGATGCGGCCGTCTTCCGCAACCGGGGCGTGCGCGAGGGCGGTGCGGGCGTCAGTCGTCATGGTCCGGGACGTCCTTCCCCGCCGGCCCGGAGCGCCGGCTGCGCAGCAGGAAGCGGATGGGTATGGCGCTGAAGGCGAACTCGGCGCGCAGGCGGTTGCCCAGGTAGCGCAGGTAGACGTCGTCGATCAGGCGCGGTTCGTTTGTGAACAGCGCGACCGTCGGCGGGCGGACGCCCACCTGGGTCGCGTAGTAGATGCGCCCGAACCGGCTGGGGGTGCGCGGGGGCGGGCGGCGCCCCACGGCCTCCTGCACGGCGCGGTTCAGCGGCCCCGTCGGCACGCGCACGGCCGCCTGCTCGTGCAGCGCCTGGGCGGCCTCGATCAGGTGCGGCACGTTCCGGCCCGTCGTCGCGCTGATGCACACCACCGGCGCGAACGCGAGCATGGGCAGCCGGTCGTGGATGTAGCGGACGAACTCCTCGCGCCCGCTCTGCGGGGCGAGGTCCATCTTGTTGACCGCGACGACGCAGGGCTTGTACTGATTGACGATGTCCTCGGCCAGTTGCTTGTCCAGGCGGCCGACCTCCATGGGCGCCTCGACCATGAGCACGACGACGTCCGCGCGCCGCACGGCGGCCTCGGTGCGCGCGGTGCTGTAGAAGTCGATGGAGTCCTTCACCTGCTTGCGCCGGCGGAGCCCGGCCGTGTCGATGGCGGTGAAGGTCAGCCCGTCGATCTGGAACCGCACGTCCACCGAGTCCCGAGTCGTGCCGGGGATCTCGCTGACGACGACGCGGGGCTCTTGGGCCAGGCAGTTGACGAGGCTGCTCTTGCCGACGTTTCGCCGGCCGACGAAGGCGATCCTCATCGGCTCCTCGGCGGGCGGCTCCTGGGGGCCGCGCGCCTCCGGAAGGGCCGCCACGAGCTTCTCGATCAGGGGCCGGATGCCGCGGCGGTGTTCGGCGCTGGTCAGCGACATCGACGGGAAGCCCAGGGCGTAGAACTCTGCGGCCGGGGGCTCGTCGTTGCGGCCGCCGTCGGCCTTGTTGACGACCAGCAGCACGTCCTTGCCGGCCGCGCGGAGGGCGTTGGCGATCTCCGAGTCGAACGGCTGGCGGCCTGCCCGCAGGTCCACGACCAGCAGCACCAGGTCCGCCTGCTCGATGGCCACGGCGATCTGGGCCTGGATGTGATCGGCCAGCGCCTCGGAGTCGTGCAGGCCGATGCCGCCCGTGTCGACCAGCTCGAAGCGGGCGCCGTTCCGCTCGATGACCCGGCTGATGCGATCGCGGGTCACCCCGGGCGTGGGCTCGACGATCGCGACCCGCTCGCGGCAGATCGCGTTGAACAGCGAGGACTTGCCGACGTTGGGCCGGCCGACGATCACCACCGACGGAACGTGCGCCATAGCAGGGCCCGGACAGCACAAGAGGGCGGAGTGCGGACCCCGAGGCCCGCTCAAACCCCGCATTATAGCAGGTGGGGCGCGAAAGCCACAGCGCCGGCGGCGCTGTCATACGCGGATAGTAATGTCCGGTCTTCGGCGGATAGAAATGTCCGCTTTCCTTCGGGTGGAAGGAGAGCGGATGGAGGGAGACCGGATCGAGATGAGCCAGAAGGAGCGGGATCGGCTCAA
>JAAYEJ010000005.1 GCA_012728835.1 Candidatus Brocadiaceae bacterium
CTTGAGCCGATCCCGCTCCTTCTGGCTCATCTCGATCCGGTCTCCCTCCATCCGCTCTCCTTCCACCCGAAGGAAAGCGGACATTTCTATCCGCCGAAGACCGGACATTACTATCCGCGTATGACACCGTAGCCAGTTCATGCTTGACTACCCAATGTAGTTCGTGCTATGCTCCTTGTCATAGTGCAGGCAGCACGCACCTCGTGCGCAGTGCGGCAGGTGTCAGGACGGGTGGCAGTTCTGCGTTCAGAGCGTCCGGTACCATCTGGGGTGGTGCTCCCTTCGTGCGTAGTTTGGGGGGATGATGCTGAGAAGTGCAACAACAAGAGTTGCGGGGATCGCCTGGGTTGTTACGTGGCGTTTTTGAACGAGATCAAGATGGACTGTGATACGCGGATGAGTGATTTGGCGGGAGCGTGTGGGGCTACTGATTACGAGAAGACCTGCGGGGAACATTACCACTGCTACTGTGTGGGTCCATTTTGGTTTCGGCCACCGCAATGCAACTGTGATGATGTTGAACCGCACTGGAAGGGCGCGGTCAAACCGCTTACTGCCGGCTGTTGAGGCTATGGGTGAGTGAGTGTGTGGGCTGGGAGTGCGCGAGGGGCAGGCTGTGGCCTGCCCCCTCGTTGCCGAGCGAGGGTTTGAGTGCAGGAGGCACATGACATGCGGATGCACTGGAGGAGCGTGCTGGGGGGAGCTGGGGCCCTTCTGGTGGTGTTGGGGGGGAGTGTCCTGGGTTCGAGTGACTCGCTGGTGGCAAGTGCTGTCGCGGCGTCGAAGTCGTTTGATGAGGCGATGAGGACCGGGGAAGGGGAGTGTACGGTTCGGTTTGAGGGCGTCACCACCCATGGAGCGGACGGCCAAAAACTGTCGGGCTTCGCCCGCTACGTGCGGGTCGTGAATGTGCGCTTTGTGATGGATGACCAGCACATCCGAACAGACATGCGTGATGTGCGGAACGAGGTCAATGGCGTCGATGGAGAGCTCGTCGAGCGTGTGGGGGTTGAGGATGATCGCGTGCGGAAGGAGTATAAGCCTGGAGAGGACTACGCGTACGTGCACGCGAAGACAGACTTTCCGTCCGGGATAGCGACCTTGCGCTGCGATCCACGCGATGCCTTCCTGCCGCAGGGACATAGATTGGCCGATTGGGTTGCCGAGGCAGAAGCGCGTGGGGGTGCGGTTGAGACCGAGGCGAAGGACGAGGTGGTGCGGATCAGATTCAAGGAAGCGGATGGCAGCCAGGAGGCCGTCTTTGATGTGAACGTTCAGAGCGGCGGGATTCTTGCCGAGCGGTACTACCGGGACGGCGTCTTGGGCGAGGACGTCGAGCGTCAGTTCCGCCGAGCCGAGACCGATATGGGAGTTGCCCTGGTCCCCGAGCGCGTGCGGCTGCGCGCCTACAACCCGGATGGGGGCCTTGTCTCTGAGCGCGAGATGGTCTTCGCATCTTTCCATTTCAGGGATCGGGTGTCTCAGGCGGAGTTCACGTGGCGGGGGATGGGGGTGCCGGAACACGCTCGGATCGTTGACCGGACGGCGGGGGATGCCATGTACGTTCTCGGTGGGGAGGCGCACATACAAGACGCCCTGGACACTCTGGTTGCTGGTGCCGCAGAGGAGGAGGCGGGAGGCACGCTCGGCAGTGCAGCAGGGGACGCTGGAGGTCCATCCGTGGGAGTTGCTGAAGGGCCGTCGGATTCAGATGGCCCTGTGGGCAGTGACCCGATGTCGGCCGCGCATTCTGACGGACGCAGGGGAAGCAAGGCGGCGCTGTGGACAGGTTTTGCATGTGCTGCCGTAATCCTCTGCTTGCTCGTCGGGGTGCAACGTTGGCGACGGCATCGCCGAGAGAGGGGGAGATGACAATGGGGCGTTCTGTTGCGGTTGCGGTTTGTTGCGCGATTGTGGTCCTCGGCGCGCAGGAGGCCATTGCGGAGGACGAACCGCGGTTCGACTGGCGAAAGGACTGCGGGCCAATGGCTGCCTACATGGCAGCGAGGTACTTTGAGCACAGTGTCGACTTGAGCGAGTGTGTCGCTGGCTGCACGAGGAATGAGAGGGGAATGGTCGATGCGCTGGAGGTCGTCAGGGTCCTTGAGCGCTTGGGGTTGCACGCAGTCGGTGTGCGGGCAACGCCGAGGCAGCTCATGGATGCGTTGCGGCCCGGGCGAGGCGGGATGATCCATGTGGGTGGAAACCACTTCGCTGTCGCGTGTAACCCCAAGGAAGGCTCCCTTCTGATCCTTGATTCACGCGATGCCCGGCGGGGCTCGCCAAAGCGTATGGATGCCGACACATTGTCCTCGATCTGGGATGGGGTGACCATCATCGTCTCCGGAGGGGAGATCGAGCCCTACCTACCTGCCCCTCGTGCTGCGTCGGAGGCAGATCACGAGCGGGCTAAGTCGGAGCCCCTCCCTGATCGCACTGCAGAGCCATGTTCCGGAATCCAACAGGGGACCAGCGAGATCAGGCTCGAAGCCGTGGGTCCCGACGGCGTCCGCACTCTTGCAGTACCGGTCTCAGCTTGGACACCGTCGAGTACCAGTGGGCCGATGCCGCTCGATGATGGCGCCGTTCAGGACGTCCCGGTCAAGGTTGCACTGCAGGGAGATGGTCCTGTCAGGGACCCGACGTTTTTTGTTCGTGCCGGTTGTAAGGCGGGGCTGGAGCGCGCATTGTGTACGCATCCGTTCGAGGGGCGAGCAACCGAACTGCGCGTATCGCTGCCTCCGGGCGACGATTACTTGGCGGAGGTCACATGGGAGAGCGAAGGCGCCAACGGCCTGAGTTGGTGGTCAACCCTGTACCACCCCTTTGGGCCGGATGTGGACCTGAGTCTCATCGCCCTCACGGGGCGTTGTGCTCTGGCTGGCGGCGTGGGGCACTTGGCAGACACTGGCCCTGATCCCGCGGGAGGCGGCACGCGCGTTCCGATCTACCGGGCGTTTGTCCTTTACGACGTCGGAGAGGGAACAGAGGTATTCACGCGCCACCTCCAGCAGGATCCAGCTGTCAAGGAGCAGTTTGGGTTCGACAACCTACCATCCGGTGACGCGTCGCTTGTGACCGTTGGCGTTGTCCCCGGGGGCAGGCAGAGGTTCGTCTGGCGCAGGCGCGTTCACCTTGCGCCAGGGTCGGTGAGCCGTGCTGATCTGGAATGCCCAAGGCTCGGGGATTGCGCAGTCCGAGGTAGGATCACGGGGGCGAAGCCGCTGGACGGGGCCTGGCAGGCAGTGCTGCTGAGACCTCCGTCTGCAGATCCCGTTCGTTGGGCAGGAATCATCGACATAGTCCTTGATGACGCGATCTCGCTGATTGTGGCGGATCGCCAAGGCAACTACATCTTGCAGGGGCTTATTCCGGGTCAGTACACCCTTACGGCTCTGCAGTTGTTTGGCCGGGCGCCCGGCAGCCCGATCGTCCAGCAGTCCAGTCCCCTGACGCTTGTGGCGGGCGATGAGGCGTCCGTGGACTTCGACTTGGCACGTTCACCTGACTGAGGGATCCGCCTCGGCGCTCAGGTCGCTCTCCAGCGTAGCCCTATCCTCCGGGCGGGCACTGGCGAAGATACGATGAAGAGGATACCCTGTAAATCCATTCACCCCAGCCGGACTCTAACATCCCGGGTGGTCCAGTCAAAGGGGGCAGCTCAGTGGGGCAGATTTGTCGAGTTGCCTGTAGGCCCTGGGGTGCGTTGTCACCTGCGGGAAATGCTGCCGGGATGCGCACTTCTGCGAGTGCTGAACGTACAGTGCGGATCAGGAGGCATGGTATCGCGACCTCACGGGTTCTGAAGAGTGCAGCTGAATCGACAAGCAAGACAGAGTGGAGTGCTCTGGCGCGCCGGCATCTCTAAGCAGAGGTTAGGCCGATGAAGTCACTGGGTGGTGTGGCCGTGGGCTTAGTGAGTTGGGTGACAGTGTGGACACAAGTGGTGGGTGGGTCGGTTCTTGCAGCGCCGGCGACACCGGACGCCTCCGAGCTCTGCGCGCGGATAGCCTATGCTGCTAGCCAGCGTATTGAATCGGGCGTCTTCAAATGCCACTTGGTGAAAGCGTTTGATCCGACCCCGCGGCCGAAGGGGGCAATCGAGCGGGAGGTTGAGGAGTTTGAAGCGCAACTGCGGGCCGACGTGCGGTCAGGGAGGGTGCCTGCGAGTTGGCAGGAGGAGCTCGATGGGCATCGAGCGGGGGCTTCGTGGGAGAACTTCCTGCAAGACCCTCAGGTGCAGCATCTGGTTGAGGCGAAGATAAGGAGGACGGTTCAATCGCAGCGTGACTCTCTCGTTGACTTGTCGAAGACAACGGAAGAGGAGGCTGAGCTAAGATACGTGCTTGGCAAGGACGGTCGGGTTCGCAAGGAGACCACGTACGAGTTCTTCAAGCAGGGTGCCGAGGAAATTCCACAGTTCCGGGGGCGGCTGGACATCGTGGTATTGACACCGGAGCAGAAGCGGACCTTTACCCCCGCGCACAAAGTGGGGACTATTCACCTGGGCTTCGATCAGAATCGGCGGGTTCGGTTATGGGACATGAACTGCAGGACGCCGCTTGCGGGGGGGTGTCCAGCTTCGAGCCTTGCGAAGCCGGAGAACATGGTGTCAGTGTCCGAGGAGGAGACTGGAGAGGGCAATGCGCTGCGGGTAGTGTTCAAAGACTCATTCAGCGAGCCCGGGGTGGGAAACGTACACGTGTTGTGGGTGTTGCCCGACAAAGGGTACAGGCTGCTCCGGGAGGAGGTATACATCCATGGCAAACTGATTATGAAGGAGGAGTGCAGCGGATACATTGAGATTGAGCCGGGGCTGTGGTACCCGATGCGACAGAGGTCGGAGCTTGTTAAGGCCCAACTCCCTGCGGGTATTGAGGCAGCAGTTAAGGCCGGTCGATTGGATCGGGCCTCCGAAGAGGTTTTTGCCGCGCAGACGATCCTTGAGTGCCGTTCCACTGAACGCGTGTTCTCGGTGGTGCAGTGCAACGCTGTGATCCCGGAGGACAGTTTCGCGTTGCCATTTCCCGAGGGTACACGCGTGTACGACTACGTTGCTGGCAGCGAAGAGAAGGCCCTCATATACGTTGTTGGAGAGCGCGAGGAGGCGCCGACAGCCGCTCTGCTTGAGGGGCTCGCGGAGGACACAAGCACTGGCGTTGTGGCGACAAAGGGCCCTGATGACCACAGTAGCCCATTGCCTGCAGTGCCGCGGCGACCGCCAGATGCCAGCAGAGGGGGCACGGGACGAGGATCCGGGTGGTGCGCACCGGCAGGGCTGATTGCGGTGGTTTGCGTGGGTCTCTGTATTGCTGTTATGGTGCATGGAAGGCGCAAGCGCGGAAGGGCACAGAGAGGAGGGGCGGCAGGTGACTGATGGTGTGTGTAAGGAGCGCAGGGGGGGCGGGGGCTACGCACAGCGACTGGCAAGCATCCGGCGTGCGGGAGTGGAGCCAGCGGATTCCCACTGCAAGGGTGCTGCAGACTGGGTGCGTTTCCCGTGCAGGAACCCCAGTCGGATGCTCGCTGGCATGGCGACCGCGCCGCGGGATGCAGAGCGCCGTGTCCTGGCGGAGTTCGAGCAGTTGCCGGTTCCCGCGGATGCCTTCCTCCGCGCGCCGCTTCCTGCCCGCCCTGGGGGGACGGATAGAGATCGTGACTTCGCGCGGAGGTCTGGGCTTCGAGCCAGTCCCCAGACTGCCGTAGGCCGCGCTTCGCGCCGGCCCAGTGGGGCCTGTCGGCTGTGGGGGCCTTCTGCCGTGCAACACCTCCTTGGGTCATGTTAGGCGGAGGCCGTGATCGATGGGGCGGCAGTCGCGCCCTCTGGCCATCCATGCTATACTTGCCCTGGTTCTTGGCGCGCAACCGGTGAGCTTGAGGCGGATGGGCGGCCTTGCCACGGCCAAGTCTCGTGCATTGTGGGTGACCGTCGGTTCATTGCTGGCATGTAGGCGGACGTGATGGGCATTATTAGGACGGGCTGGCCGCAAGTCAGAGGGAACTTGGCCCAGGAACTCCTGGTGGATCCCTATGTGGTCTGGCATGCGCGGGCGACCGATTCTACCGACTTTCTGCTGGTTGGCTCGACGCGGGACTCACGGAACCTCGCGCGTGTCTATCCGAGTGCTCCGAAGCACGACGTCTGGCTCGAGGCCCACGACGAGAGCGCGGCATCCTTGCTGCATGGACTACCTGCACGGCGGAGCTTGTTCTTTCAAGGAGCGACCTCTCTCGGATTGCGCCTGATCCAGGAAGCATTCGTCGGTGCGGCGGACGTGTGTGGTGTCTTCTGCGTTGCTGACCGCAGCCGGTTCCAACCGGTATTCCGGCATGAAGCCCGGAAGCTTGAGCCGCGAGATTGGCAAGCTCTGGAGCGTTGCGATGCGGAGTACGAACCTCCAGGGCCCGGCAATGACTGGGAGCGTGTGTACGGAAGCTACAAGGGCGACGAACTCGCCGGCTACGCGTGGGCTTGGTGCGCCGACGGGATGGCGGAGGTGCACGTGAAGATCCGCCCCGAGCACTGGCGCCAGGGCTACGGCCAGAGCGTGGTGTCAGCGGCGACGGAGGACATGCTCCGAGCGAACGACGTCGTCCTCTATCATGCCACGGGGGAGAACAACCTGGCGAGTCTACGCCTGTGTCTCTCCCTCGGTTTCACACCAATCAGAACAACGTTCGCGTTCACAGGCGTGCGCCGGGCATGACCTCCCAGCCTTGGGGCCTGCCCGCGAGGGAGATGATCCTGACGGGGCGTGGCGAGCCCGGTCCCCCTATCCGACACCGCGATGCACGGCAGATCGCCGGACAGCCAGTTCTGTCGCGCCTGCCAGTCCCCCAGTGCCCCAAGTGGCAGGCCACCCTCCACTACTTGGCAGCGCCAACCGTTCTGGGACGGATGTTGGTGATCAAAGAAACCAGGCGCCCGCCACTCAAGACTCAGCCAATTCCAGGGGCGGGCTCTCCCCGACGCGGTCCGCAACCAGCCCTGCAAGCCCGAGGATAGTAGGGGCAACGTTCGTGACGGTCGCATCTGCCAGCCGGGAGGGCACGTTGCTCAGAATCGCTCCAGGGACTACGGCGGGATCGACAATGTGGTCGCCGCACCAGTGTCTCTCATTGCGCGTCACAACGTCGACGCTCAGGCCGCCGACGGCCGTCTGCCAACCCATGCGATAGCCCGGTGCCATGCCGGGGATGAGGTCCGGCCCCTCGCTGCGGTGCGGGCCGTTGTGGATCTGGTGGCCTCGGTAGGCGACGCGCACAGGCTGGGTGCCAGTTTGGGGATCGCGGTAGGCCTCCAGGCGGGCGGCGATCTCTTCAATCGTCTCTGACTGTTTGGAGGGGTCGACAACGCCGTTCCCCTCGCGACCGCGGAGGTTGATGTACAAACTTGAGAACCCACAGCCATAGGCCACGGTCCGCGACCAGTCAACCAGCCTGTAGAGGGCGGCCTCGTCTTCCGTCTTGCCTGCTCTGGGTTCGGGTAACCGTTCACGGATTTCCTGAGAATCTGCCCTCGCGGTTTGCGTATCCTGCCGCATCATGGCAGACGCAGCGACATCCGAATGCCCCAACTGCAGGCGGCTCGAAGCCCTTCTGGTCGCTCTGGAAGCACGCGTGACGGAGTTGGAGGCGCACAACGCCGCGCTTGAGTCCGAGATTGCCCGGCTGCGCAAGGACTCCTCCAACTCGCACAAACCGCCGTCCAGCGATATCGTCAAGCCGCCGGCGGCCAGGCGGCGGCGCGGCAAGAAACGCCGCATCGGTGGCCAGCCGGGCCATCCGCGACACGAGCGGACGCCCTTTCCGCCCGACCAGATCGACCAGACGCGCCAGTATCGGCTCGAGTGCTGCCCCGACTGCGGAGGGCCACTCGAAGAGGTACGGCGAGCGGCTTCTGGATCGCCTGCGCGTTCTGTTCGGGATCATCCACCGGCGGCCGAGCATGGCGCCGGACCGGTTCGCGTGCGCCCTGGAGACCCAACGGAAGCTGATCGTGCACGTGGCCACGCATCCGCCGTGGGGGAAGGAGGCGCGCAACATGGCCGAGCGGTTCCGTCGACACGGCAAGGCCCACTTCCGTTTCATCACGACGCCGGGCGTGGAGCCGACGAACGACCTTGCGGAGCAGGCGCTGCGGTTTGTGGTGATCGACCGGCGGATGACGCAGGGCACGCGGGGGGAGGCCGGACGGCAGTGGTGCGAGCAGTTCTGGACGGTGCGTGCCACCTGCGCCCAGCAGGGCCGCTCTGTCTTCGATTCTCTTCACGCTGCCGTCACCGCCCATTTCGCGGGCCAGCCGGCGCCGTCGCTTCTGCCGGCTTGACCGGGAGACCCGTGAACGGTTACGACATTTCTATCTGCCGTGTATAGTGGACATTTCTATCTGCGGTTGACACGCTCTGGAAGCCGGAGACCTGGACCTGTACGCCGAATACACCGGGACGGGACTGGTCAACATCCTCCGGCGCCAGGTGGTGACGGATCCCGACGAGGTGTACGGGATCGTCGCCAGGTCCTTCCGGGAGCAGTATGGCCTGACTTGGCTGCAGCCGTTCGGCTTCAACAACACCTACACGCTGACGATGCGCCGGGAGCAGGCCGAGGCGCTTGGCATACGGACCATCTCCGACCTGGCCGACTACGTCCGCACAACGGCGCAGTAGGGCCGGCGCAGAACGTGCAGGTATGTGCGGGCACTGGCATTGCGCGAGGCCATGGGCTATCCTCGCTGGTCGCTGCCGGTCTTCGCCTGCACGGCTTTCGGAGGTGCGGCCCGCACCATGACGCCCGAAGTCTCCATCAGGATCCCGGACTGGCTGGACGCCCACCTGCGGACGCTGGATGCCGTCCACCCGGAGGGGGACGAGCGGATGCGGCTGGTGATCGAACTCTCCCGACTGAACGTCCGCCACGGCACCGGCGGCCCGTTCGGCGCGGCGGTCTTTGCCCGGGACAGCGGCCGACTGCTGGCGGCCGGCGTGAACTGCGTGGAGACGTCCGGCCGCTCGGTCGCGCACGCGGAGGTCGTTGCCATCCTGGCGGCTCAGGCCCGGCTGGGCACATACGATCTGGGAGGCCCCGGCCGGCCCGAGTACGAGCTGGTCAGCAGCGCCGAGCCCTGCGCGATGTGCCTGGGGGCCGTCTGCTGGTCGGGCGTGCGAAGGCTCGTCTGCGGCGCCCGCGACGAGGATGTCCGCAGAATCGGGTTCGACGAGGGGCCGAAACCGGCCGACTGGACAGCGGCGTTCGAGGCCCGGGGCATCCGCGTGGTGCGCGACGTCCTGCGGGACGAAGCCGTCTCGGTGCTCCGCCTCTACCAGGCGGCCGGCGGCGTGGTCTACAACGCACGGCAGGGGAGCGGGCGCTGACCTGCCGGCCCTGTTGTCGCGCCCGTCAACGCCGCCCGCCGCGTCGGGACGATGCACGGCGGGAACCGCCGCCCCTCCCCGCATCCTCCACCGCCGTGCGCATGCCTCCATCGTCCCGCCGCCGTGCCTGGGCCCGCGGCTGCTCCGTCCGGGGCTCCCGGACCGCCGGTCGCATGTGCGGACGCGGGCGGCTGTCGCGCAGCTCGGCGGCGGGCTCGGGTCGTTCGGGCATTCGCCGGGCCGGCCGCTCGGCACGGGGCTCGACACGGCGCACCTCAACGCGCGCCTCCGGGCGCCGCTCGCGGGGCTCAGGCCGGGGACGAACGATCTGCCGGGCTGCGCCCGCCGGAGCGGCTGGCGGATCGTCCGACCTCCGTCGCGCCGGCGGAGGGGCCCGGCGCGTCAGATCCTCCGCGCGACGGGCGCGGCCCGCCTCGAGGCGAGCCGGCCGGCCCCTGTCGTCGGCCCCCTCCCGCGACCCGGCGGGGCGGGCCGTCGGGGGCAGCGGCCGGTCATCGCGAGCCGCAAGGGTCGTCGCCGGCCGCGCGTGCGGCCGTCCGTGCGAGAGGGAGGCCGTCGACGGGCCGTGCACGCGGCCGGGCGGCATGCCGGGGCGGTCGCCCAGGTGAGCCACCCGCTTCCGGGCATCCGCCAGCCCGCGTGTGACGGCCGGACGGCCGGACCAACCCGAGGCGGCGACCACGGCATGGGAGCGACGGTCCAGGCGCCGGCGCACGTGCGGGTCGGCATGCCGTCCCGGCGCGGGCCGGCCACGATGACCTGCCGGATGGCCGATGCCCTTGACCGTTCGGATATCCTTCACGACGCGGCCGCGGTCCACCATGATCGCCTTGTCGCAGATCGACGTCCTGCGCGAGACGATCGCGAAGCCGAGCCGGGCGTCGAAGCAGTCGAAGGACGCGTAGTGCCAGAATCCGATGGACACGCCGGACGGACATCCGACCGACAGGCTCACCCCGAGGCCCAGCGGCGGGCAGCACACGACGGGGCGATGGTACCAGTCGATGGGCGCCCAGAGGAGGCCGTCCGTGCAGGCCACCCACTGGACGTGTGCGGGGCGCCACCGCCAGCTCGGCCGCCACAGCCAGCCGTGGTTGACGGAGAAGCTCCAGAAACCGTACCGGGAGGTGACATACTCGAACGAGCACTGCGGCACCCAGTACCAGCCCACGGGTTCGTAGTGCCGCCAGACGCCCTGGTAGTACGGCCTCCAGGTCGCCGTCGGGGCCGGCTTCCAGTAGGTGATCCCTTCGAGCGCCACCCACTCGCCGCTGCGGCCCAGTTCATAGGCCCCCACGGCGTAGTGCGGCACGGTGTCCGGCAGATGCACGCCGGCCACCACGGCGTCGCGCTGCAGGTGCCACTGCGCCAGCCTGTCGGCAAGCACCCCGGTCATCGGTTCCAGTCCCGTGAACGCCCCCTCAGGGCTGACGCGCAGCCGGAACCTCTCCTGCATCTCGGCGGTCGCCTCGCCGCTGCTCAGCACCTCGACTTTGCCGGAGAGGGCGCAGACCGTGACCCCGCCGTCCGGGGCGACGTCGATGCGCGCCAGGGCCGAGTCGGCCATGGCGAGGGCGCAGGCCGGCGTTTCCACGGAAACGACCCGGCCGGGCACCGGACCCGCGGCGACGTAGAGCGATCCCTCCCAGAGCCGGTAGCGGTGTTCGGTGATGGAGAGCACGTCGAGCCCGGACGACTCGCCGAGGCGCAGGAAGACCCGCTCCGGCATCTCGAGTTCGGCCAGGGAATCCTCCTCCGTCAGCATCGTGTCGTCGGCAGCGACCAGCTCGTTCAACTCGGCCTGCGACCAGTCGTCCTGCTGTCGCCCCCAGGTCAACAGCCCTCCCTCGAGCGCGCTGACGCGCCCGAAGGCCCGCACGCCGTCCTGCTCGACCGCCGCGACGGCCGGGAGCAACACCGCTGCGACCAGGGCTGCACAGGCAATCGTCGGGAACCAACGTGAACGTCCCATGGCCACCCCTTTCCGCCCAAATTCGGTATCAGGTCTTTATGTCCATTATAGGCGTTTGGGCACCGATAACAATACCGTGAAATGCCGTGCGCATCGCGGGCAGGCCGCGTGGGCGTCGCCCGGGGCGTCGGTCGGGCACTGTGTGCGGCCGGGGACGGCCGCGCTGCCCATCCGGGGGCGCCTCACGCGACGAACTGCCTCAGGAAGGCCGCGCTCTGGCGGAGGGATGCCTTGCGGCGCTCGAGGGACCCCTCGAACGCTCGGTCCTCGACTTCGACGCACACGGCACCCCGGTAGCCGGTGTCGGTGAGGGCCCCGAAGAACCGGCCCCAGTTCACGTCGCCCAGCCCGGGGAGCTTCGGCGTGTGGTACTGCAGGGGGTGGGCCAGAATGCCCACCTCGTTCAGGCGCTCGCGGTCCACGCGGGCGTCCTTCGCGTGCACGTGCACGATCCGGTCGGCAAACTCGCGCACGGCGCGCGCGTCGTCGATCTGCTGCCACACCAGGTGCGACGGGTCCAGGTTCAGGCCGAGGTTCGGGCTGGGGAGTTCCCTGAACATGCGCCGCCAGACGGCGGGGCTGTGGGCCATGTTCTTGCCGCCCGGCCACTCGTCGCCGGTGAAGAACATCGGGCAGTTCTCAATGCCGATGCGCACGCCGCGCGCCTCGGCCTCGCGGACGATGGGTGGCCAGCGCTTCAGGAACACGGACCAGTTGTCGTCGATCGATCTCGTGTGGTCGCGTCCGATGAAGGTGTTGACCACGCCGACCTCGAGGCGTTCGGCCGCGCGGAGGGCCTTCTTGAGGTGGCTGATGTAGACGCGCGCCTCCCGTCCGTCCGCAGCCAGCGGGTTCGGGTAGTAGCCCAGTCCGCTGATCGCAACCCCCGCGTCATCCAGGAGTTGCCGAATCCGGCGCGCCCCGGCGGCCGTCAGGCCGGCGACGTCCACGTGGGTGACGCCCGCGTAGCGGCGCTCGGCCCGGCCGGCCGGCCAGCACATCACCTCCACGCAGTCGAACCCCTCCTCGGCAGCGAAGCGGACGACCGACTCCAACTCCAGATCCGGCAATATGGCACTGACGAAACCGAGCTTCATGCCGATCCCTCCTCGAACGCAGGACGCCGGCCATCCCTGTGACCACCGGGTGCCCCATTCTACCGCCCGGCGGTCGCGCATCCAAGCCGGCAGTGGATGCCGGGATGTCCGCGGCCATTCGATTCGGCCGTCGGGAGCCGTTATATTGGGATGGAGGTCATGCTCCTCGATGTTCATGGGGTGGGATCATGTGGGTCAGACGCTGCGGTCCGATGGTGGTGTGCCTGCTCCTGGGCGTTCTGTGCGCTTCGGCGCCTTCCTGTGGCCGTTCGGATGAGCCGGAGCCGCGTGCTCGCAAGGGCGCGCCCCGTGCCGACGCCACGACGGAGGCCACTCCGACCCCCTACGACACGGGGGAGTTCGAGCAGCTCGCCGCCGACCGGACCATCATCCTGCACTGCGGCAATTCGATGCGTCCGGCGGCCGAGGTGCTGGCGGCGGCCTTTCAGAAGACGCACGGCATCGGCGTTCAGTTCAACTTCGGCGGGTCATCCGAGCTGATCGCCAGCCTGGAGCTGGGTCAGAAGGGCGACCTCTACATGCCCCACGACCCGTATGCGAGCATGCTCGACGAGAAGGGCCTGCTGGAGCGCTACGAGGTCGTCGGCTACCTGGAGCCGGTCATCGTCGTGCCGCCGGGCAATCCGGACGGCATCCGCTCCCTGCGCGACCTGGCCACGCGGCCGTTGAAGGTCGGCCTGCCCGACGCCCGCTACGCCACCTCCGGCAAGCTGGCCATGGCGGCGTTCGAGCAGATGGGCCTGGCCGAGCAGGTGCGGGCCAATATCGGCATGGAGGGCCGGAGCAACAACGACGTCGCCGTGGCGGTGGTGCACGGCCACGTGCAGGCCGGCATGGTCTGGAACTTCCTCGCCCGCTACTACGAGGGCCGGTTGGAGGCGGTGGCGCCCGGGGTGGAGTTCCCCGAGACCCGCGTGACCCTGTGCCTGCTGAAGAGCGCCCAGGACCGCGAGGCGGCCGAGATGTTCATGCGGTTCGCCTCGTCCGAAAGGGCCAAGCAGGTCTTCCGCGACATGGGCTATCTGAAGAGCCCACGGTAGGACGGATCCCCCGCGCCCGGGGACGGAGGCATCCCTGCCATGAACGGCGTCGCACGGCCCATTCTGACCATCGCGCTGGCCGTCATGGTGTCCGGCACGGGCGCCGGCCGGGCCGAGGCCTGCGTCACACCGGTATTCCAGTTCGCCCTGGAGAACTGGACGCCGTGCAACCTCGACGTGGCCGTCGTTCATCGGGACAAGCTGTCTGCGGACCAGGAGGCGGCCGCGAACCTGCTCCGCCGAGCGGCGCACGGGGACGGGAGCGCCGCGAACGTCGACGTGCGGCTCGTGCGCGCGGGCAAGGACGGCGACTCGGGCGCACCTCTGCCCAGGATCGAGCTGCGCCTTGCCGGTGCGCGGCAGCCTGCCGCTCCCGTCTGGACGGGTGAACTGACGTCCGCCGGCGCGCAAGCCGTCCTGGATTCGCCCGCGCGCCGCGAGATCGGCCGGCTGCTGCTCGGGCGCAGATCCGCGGTCTGGGTCCTGCTGGAGGGCGGCGACCGCCGCCAGGACGAACGGGCGGCCGAGACACTGGAGCGGATGCTGCCGCGACTGGAGGCGACGCTCCAGCTTCCGGATCCGACGGCCTGGGAGGCCGCCGCCGGAACCGTCGCCTCGACGATCGACTTCGCCATGGTGCGCGTGCGCCGGGACGACCCGGCCGAGGCCGTGCTGGTCGGCATGCTGCTCGGCACGGAGCATGACCTGACGGACTTCGAGCGCACGCCCATCGTCTTTCCCGTGTACGGACGGGGGCGGGTCCTCTACGCGCTGGTGGGGCCGGGCATCAACGACCGCACGGTCACGCGGGCCGGCGAGTTCCTGGTCGGGCCCTGCTCGTGCATCGTCAAGGCCGACCATCCGGGCGCGGACCTGCTGCTGTCCGTCGACTGGGCAGCGGAGGTGGTGCCCCTCGGGCGGCCGGATGCGATTGCGCCCGCCGGCCTGAGCACCTTCCTGGACCGCCAGGCCCGCGCGGCGCGCCTGCTCTCCGAGGACGGCGGACACGGGGGGGACCCGCAATGACCCTCTGGGGCCTGGTCGTCAGGGAAGCCCGGTTCCGTCTGGGAGGCTTCTGCATCGGGCTTGTCTCGGTCGTGGCGGCGATCGCGTGCCTGACGGGCGCCGTGACGCTGCTGCACGCTCACGACATCCGTTCGGACCGCGTCCTGATCGAACGCGAGAAAGCGACGCGCGAGGAGATGGCGCGCATGGAGGACGACTACCGTCTGATCATGCGCGACCTCGGCCACAACGTCCTGATCATCCACCGGGATCAGGACCTGGCCGCCCTCGTGGCCGCCGGCTACCCCGAAGTCACCATGCCCGAGGAGTATGTGCACCGCCTGGCCGACCGGGGTATCGCGACGCTCAACCACCTGCTGCCCGTGCTCCAGAAGCGGACCGTCTGGCCGGAGCACGGCGTGGAGATCCTCCTGAGCGGCACGCCGGGCCAGACGCCCAACCGCGCCAAGAAGGGGTTCCTGACGGCCGACGGCACGGCCTACCGCGACCCGATCGTCGCAACGATCCCGCACGGTGCGGTGCGGCTCGGCAACGGGGTGGCCCGGCGGCTGGGGCTGCATGAGGGGGACAGGGTGGTCCTGATGGGGGAGGAGTTCGTCGTCGACCGCGTCCTGCCGGGCGAGGGGAACGTGGACGACATCGCCGTGTGGTGCTCCCTGGAGAAGGTGCAGCAGTGGCTGGGGCTGGAGGGGCGCATCAACGGCATCCTGGGTCTGGAGTGCATCTGCGAGGTCGACCGGCTCGGGGAGGTGGCGCGCGAGGTCGGGGCGATCCTGCCGGACGTGACCGTTCTGGAGTTCAGTTCGCGCGTGAGAGCCCGTGCACAGGCGCGCGGGAGGGCCGGGGAGGCCCACCGCACGGCGATCGCGGCCGAGATGGAGCATCAGCGCCGGATGCGGCGGGAGAGGGAGCTGTTCGCCGCTGTGCTGGTGCCGGTGGCCCTGACGGCGGCGGGGCTGTGGGTCTTCTTCCTGGTGCTGGGCAACGTGCGCGAGCGGCGGACGGAGATCGGCGTCCTGCGCGCCCTGGGCGTGCGGCAGGCGACGATCATGGGCGTCTTCCTGCTCAAGGCCGTGGCCATGGGCGCGCTCGGCGCGGTGCTCGGCTACGTCGTGGGAGTCGTGGGCGGGGCCCTGTGGGGAGGTGTGGGGCCGACCACGGCGGACTTCTTCGGGTCCTTCCGCCTCCGGCTGTTCCTGGCTGCCGTTCTGGTGGCCCCGGCGCTGTGCGCCGCCGCGGCCTGGCTGCCGGCGATGCGCGCGGCCCGCCAGGACCCGGCCGAGGTGCTCAGGGACCGCTGAGCGGCGATGGAAGGGGAGGAGGCGATCGTGTCCGCAACGCTTCAGATCGACGGCGTCGGCAAGACCTACCGCCGGCCGGACACGGTCCAGGCGCTTTGCGACGTCTCCCTCCGGGTGGAGCCGGGCCGCTTCCACGTGGTCCAGGGGCCGAGCGGCAGCGGCAAGACCACGCTGCTGCTGGCCGCCGGCGGGCTGCTGGCGCCGGATGCGGGCGTCGTGCGCGTGGACGGGCAGGACCTCTACGCGTTGTCGGCCGAGCACCGGGCACGCTTCCGCGCGGAGCACATCGGCTACGTGTTCCAGCAGTTCCACCTGATCCCCTATCTGAGCGTTCTGGACAACGTGCTGGCCGCCTGCCTGGCCCTGCGCAGGCCCGGCGCCCGTGAACGGGCCGGGCAACTGATTGCCGAACTGGGCCTGGCCGGCCGCGCCCGGCACTTCCCGTCCGAACTGAGCACGGGGGAGCGCCAGCGGACGGCTCTGGCGCGCGCGCTGCTGAATGACCCCCGGCTGATCCTGGCCGACGAACCGACCGGCAACCTGGACCGCCGCAGCGCCCAGGTCGTGCTGGCGCATCTGCGGGACTTCGCCCGCCGGGGCGGCGCCGTCCTCATGGCCACCCATCAGAGCGACGTCCCGGCGGACGAGGTGCTGCACCTGGACGGCGGAACGCCCGCCGGCGGCCCGGAGACCGCGCGCCGTGCCCCCGATCCGCCCTGCGAGGACACCCGATGAACGAGCCAGGCCGGGCCCTGTGGAGGATCGCGCTGCCGGCCCTGACGGCGGTCGCGCTGGTGACCGGGCTCCTGCTGGTCTTCCGTTCCCTCGCGCCGGCAGAGGACGGCCCGCGGAGCCTTCTGGTCTGCTGCGGCGCCGGGCTGCGCCCGCCCGTGCAGGAGGCGATCGAGTTTTTCGAGCGCCGTTCGGGCGTCCGCGTCGAGGCCGACTACGGAGCCGCCAACCTGCTCCTGGGCCGGATCAAGCTCTCCGGCCGCGGCGACGTGTTCGTGCCGGGCGACGCCTTCTACGTGGCCGAAGCCCGCCGCGAGGGGATCGTGGTCGAGGAGCGCCCTGTGGCGTCGTTCGAACCCGTCATCATGGTCGCCCGGGGGAACCCGAAGGGCGTCCGCGAGGTGGCGGACCTGGCCGCGCCGGGCCTGCGGGTGGGCCTGGTGGACGAGCGGACCGCCGCCATGGGCCGCATCACGCCGGAGTTGCTTCGCAGGAACGCCGTCCCGCAGGACGATGTCCGCCGGAACACGGTTCTCGACACCGTCACGGTGACGGAACTGGCCCAGGCGGTCGCACTCGGGCACGTGGACGCCGGCCTGGTGTGGCGGCCGGTCGCCCTGCAGTATCCGGACGCCGCCGAGATCGTCGAGATCCCGCCCGACCGGAACGTGCGCTCCCCGGTCTCGGCCGCCACTCTGACGACGGCGGCGCACCCGGATGCCGCCAGCGCGTTCGTCGCGTTTCTGGCCGGGCCGATGGGGCGCGAGTGCTTCCGGCGACATCGGTACGCGCCCCCACAGGAACACGAGCCGCGGCAGGCGTCCCTGCCGGCTGACTGAGCAACGCGGAGTCGGCGCCATGTCCTCCCACTCGAACAGAAGGCCGCACAACCACACGGCGGACAGCCGCCGAACCGCCCCGGCAGGGGGGCCGCGTCTTCTGCGTCTCGTCGCGGGAGCGCTTCTTGTGGCCTACACGGGGTTCATTGCCGTGCTGCTGGTGGTCAGCCTGCTGTACGTGCGTCCCGCCGACTTCGCCGCCGTGATCCGCAGCGCGGACGTCCGGCACGCGGCCTGGCTGACCACGTGGACGTCCCTGTTGAGCGCGTTGCTGGCGCTGGGGTTCGCCTTGCCGGTCGGCTACGCACTGAGTCGCTTCCGGCTGCCCGGTCGGGCGGTGCTCGACACGCTGGTGGACGTGCCGATCATCCTGCCGCACCTCGTGGTGGGCGTGGCGCTGCTGATCTTCTTCCGCACGGCGCTCGGGCGTGCCATCCAGGGCCTGGGCCTCGCGTTCGTGTATGCCCCGGAGGGAATCGTGCTCGCCCAGTTCGTCTGCGTCTCGCCGTATGCCGTCCGCACGGTGAAGGCCGCCCTGGACGCGGTGGACCCGCGCATCGAGGACGTGGCGCGCACGCTCGGATGGCCGGCGCACCAGGTGTTCCTGCGGGTGACGCTTCCGATGATCCGCAACGGCATCGTGGCGGGCGGCGTCATCGCGTGGGCGCTGGCCATGGGCCTGTACGGCCCTCTCATGGTCTTCGCGGGGACCACGCGCAGTCGCACCGAGGTCATGGCGACGTCGGTGTACCTGGAGCTTTCGGTCGGCCGCATCGGCCCGGCATTGGCCATCGCGATCCTCCTGGTGCTCTTCACGATGGCCTGCCTCCTTGTGTTCAAGCGGCTGGCCGGGAGGACGGGCTCGCTGTGGTGAGACGACCCGCGATGAACGGAAGGGGAGGGACCGGCCCGCCGGCGCCATGCTTCGTGTAGAGCACATCGGGCTGCATCTGGGGAGCTTCGCGCTCAAGGACGTCTCGTTCGAGGTCCGGCGGGGGCAGCGCTTCGTCCTGCTCGGGCCGACCGGCTGCGGCAAGACGCTGCTGGCGGAGATCGTCTGCGGCCTGCGGGCGCTCGATGCCGGGTGTGTGCGGCTGAACGGGCGGGACATCACGCGCCGGGACCCCGCACGCAGGAACATCGGCTACGTGCCCCAGGACTACGCCCTGTTGCCGTTCAAGACCGTCGAGTGCAACGTGGCCTTCGGTCTGGAGGCGCGCCGACTGGCCCGCGCGGAGGTCGCCCGCCGGGTCGGCGAGATGCTCGAACTGCTCGGCATCTCCCGCCTGGCCGCCCGTCTTCCCAGACACCTCTCGGGCGGCGAGCGGCAGCGCGTCACCCTGGCCCGCGCGCTGGTCATCCGGCCCGATCTGCTGGTCCTGGACGAGCCCCTCAGCGCCCTGGACGAGGGCAGCGGCGAGGAGACGATCGCGCTCCTGCGCACGCTGCAGGCGGAACTGAACACGACCACGCTCCACATCTGCCACCGGCTGGAGGAGGCATTCGCTCTGGCCGACACCATGGGGCTGATGCGCGACGGCGCGCTCGAACAGGTCGCCCCGCCGCCGGAGCTGCTCAGCCGCCCCCGCAGCCGCTTCGTGGCGCAGTTCCTGCGCCTGTCCAATCTGGTCGAGGGCGAGGTGCGTGACCTGCCTGAGGGCCGGGCGTTCTGCGTGGACGGCGCGGTCTGGACGCGGACGGACCGCCCCGGCGGCCCCGCGCGGGCCGTCGTCCCGCTCGATGCCCTCTCGCTGTCGCTGACCAGGCCGCCGGACGATCCGCGTCAGGTCGTCGTTGCCGACGTGATCGCCGAGAACCGGCCGTGCGCCCTCCGTCCGTTCGTGCGCCTGGGCGGGCGCCTGCGGCTGACCGTCCCCGGCGCGTTCCCGGCAGGGGCGTGGACGGAGGGACGGACGGCGTATCTGGCCGTGCCGCGTGACCGGCTGCACGTCGTGCCCGAGGGGCCCGCGGAACCGCCGGAGCGCACCGGTGGACCGGGGGGAGACGATCTGGTAGGGTGAGCCCGAGGGCCGGGTGGACCGGCCGGTCGGGTGCCGAGACCCGGAGCAGGAGACGGGACGTGATGAGGAGCCTTACCGGCCGGGCGAACAGGCTGTCGGCAGCGGTGGTCTGCGCCGTTCTGACCGTGTGCGGCGTCCTGGCGGGCGCCGGCTGCGCTGCCGTTCCCCCCCGGGACTGGCCGATGTGGGGATACGACGCGGCGCGCAGCGGCGCCACCCCGATGAGGATACCGAAGAGACTGCATCTGCAGTGGCTGCGGCGTCTGGGCACGCCGCGCCCCGCCTGGCCCCTGCAACTGGACGACATCGGCAAGCTCGACTTCGACCTGTCGTACACGCCGGTGGTCATGGACGACCTGGTGTTCGTGGGCTCGATGGTCAGCGACCGCGTCACGGCCTACCGGATCGACGACGGAGCGGAGGTCTGGCGCTTCTACACGGATGGGCCGGTCCGCCTGGCGCCGGCCGCATGGGACGGCCGCATCTACCTCGTCTCCGACGACGGGCACCTGCACTGTCTGAACGCGCAGACGGGCGAGCAGTTGTGGCGCTTCCGGGCCGGACCGACCGACCACCTTGTGCTGGGGAACTGCCGCGTCGTGAGCATGTGGGCGGCCCGCGGCGGCCCGGTGGTCAAGGACGGAACGGTCTACTTCGCCGCCGGCGTCTGGCCGTTCATGGGCACCTTCGCGTACGCCCTGGACGCGGCGAGCGGCGCGATCGTCTGGCAGAACACGGGGGAGTCCACCAACTGGCAGCGACAGCCCCACGGAGGCGCCTACTCCTTTGCCGGCATCTCGCCGCAGGGCTACCTGGCCGCCACCGAGGACCGCCTGGTGGTCTCCGGCGGCCGCTCCACCCCGGCGCTGCTCGATCGGCACACGGGCGAACTGCTGTATCTGGACGTCTACGGCAGGGGAGTGGGCGGGTACCGCGTGGAAGCCGACGGCGAGCACTTCTACAACCACGGCGCCCGCCACCGCCTGGAAGACGGCCAGCGCGACGGCGACGGACTCCTGGTCAACGAGGTCCTGCTGGAGCGCGCCGAGCGCGTGGCCGACCGCGTGGACGGCCCCATCTTCACCGTGCTGGCCGCCAGGGGACGCGTCCTCCTGACGACGGCCGACGGCACGCTGTACTGCTTCGGCCCCGAGGTCTCGCAGGACCCCCTCGTCCACGACGAGCGGGCCGGCTTCGTCGGCCGGGCTGCCGTTTTCCCGCCGCCCGACGGCGAGCGGGGGGCCGCCATCGTCCGCCGGGCCGCCGCGATCGGCGGCGGGTATGCGCTCTTCCTCGGCGTCGGCGACGGCGAACTGATGGAGACCGTAGCCCGGCGCACGGAGCTGCACCTTGTGGGCGTCGACCCCGACCGGGAGAAGCTCGAGGCCCTGCGCCGCCACTTCGACGACGCCGGCCTGTACGGCACCCGGATCGCGCTGCTCCCCGGCCGGGCGGCGGACCTGAAGTACCCGCCCTACATCTCATCGCTGATCGTGGTCGAGGACCCGGCCGCGTGCGGCCTCTCGAACGACGAGGTGTATGAACTGCTGCGCCCCTACGGGGGTGTGGCCTTCGTCGGAGACGACGTCCTGGTCCGTGAGGGCCCGCTGCCCGACGCAGGGCAGTGGACCCACCAGTATGCCGACGCGGCGCGGAGCGCCGTCAGCCGCGACGACAGGGTGCGCCTGCCGCTCGGGCTGCTCTGGTACGGCACCGTCAGCAACAACAACGTGCTCCCGCGCCACGCCGCCGGCCCCCGCCCCCAGGTGGCCGGCGGGCGGCTGGCGATCCTGGGCGTGGAGTGCATCGGTGCCCGGGACGTCTACACGGGACGCGAACTCTGGGTCCGCTCGTTCCCGGGAGTCGGCCATCCGTTCACCAACCTCGAGTTGGAGGAGAAGTGGCGCGCCGGAGAGGACGTCTACATGAGCAACATCCCCGGGGCCGCCTACATCGGCAGCCCCTACGTCACGCTGCCGGACAGCATCTACCTCCGCTACCGTGGCCGCATCCACCGCCTGGACGCCGCCACGGGGGAGACGCTGGCCGAGTTCCCGCTCTACCCGGAGGGCACGCCGCCGCCCAATGACTGGGGCCCCGTCAGCGTCTGGGAGAACCTGCTGATCACGTGCACCGATCCGCACGAGTTCGACGACCGGAAGCTCGGCTGGAGCGAGAGCTGGAACGCCACCTCCAGCAGCCGTCTGGTGGTCATGGACCGCTTCACCGGCGAGGTGCTCTGGACGAGGGCCGCCCGGATCGGCTTCCGCCACAACGCCATCGTGGCGGGCAACGGGCGCGTCACGGTGATCGACGGCCTCTCGGAACAGGCGCTCGAGTTCATGGAACGCCGCGGCGCCGCCCCCGACGCCGCCTCCCGAATCATCTCCATGAACGCCCCCGACGGACGGGTCCTCTGGGAGGCCGACAGCGATGTGTTCGGCACCTACCTGGCCTACAGTGAAGAACACGACATCCTGCTGGAGAGCGGCAGCGCCGACGGACGCCGGAGGCTGCCCGACGAACCCGTCCCCAACGTCACGGCGCGGTGCGGCGCCGACGGCCGCACCCTCTGGACGGGCACCCTGCAGTTCCCGGCCGCCATCGTCGGAGACCTGCTCTTCCCCGCACGGCCGGGCGAGGCACTGAACCTCCGGGACGGCACCCCCGCCGCACGGCCCCACCCGATCACCGGCGAGGAGATCACCGAGCAGTACTGGAAGGCCTACGGCTGCGGCGCCGCCAACGCCAGCACCCACATGCTGCTCTTCCGCTCCGGCGCGGCCGGGTTCTTCGACCTGGAACACGGCAGCGGCACGGGCAACTTCGGCGGCTTCAAGAGCGGCTGCACCGCCAACCTCATCGCCGCCGACGGCGTGCTGAACGCCCCGGACTACACGCGAACCTGCCGCTGCTCCTACCAGAACCAGACCTCCCTGGGCCTGATCCACATGCCCGACGCCGACCTCTGGACCGCCGTGACGTTCGGCCGCGGCCAGGGGCCGATCCAGCGCCTGGGCGTGAACCTGGGCGCCCCGGGAAGCCGACGCGCCGACAACGGAACCCTGTGGACGCCATACCCCTACACCGGCGCCCCCGGGCCGGACCTCGGCCTGCTGGTCAACACCGTCGACTTCGTCGACGTCCCCGTGCGCATCGTCGGCGTCTCCGCCTCCTCCGGTGAGGACCCCGCCGGCACGATCGACGGCAATCCCGCCACGCGCTGGCGCATCGGCGACGACCGGCAGGGCCGGTTCGACCAGTGGATCGCCTACGAACTGAACCAACCGGCGGACATGGACTGCCTGGACCTGGCCTGGGCCGGCCCGCGCGGTACCCGCCTGCAGATCCAGACGAGCCCGGACGCGCAGGACTGGACAACCGTCCTCGAGATGAAAGGACAGGGGACGGGGCGGGAGGCGCGCACCTGCACCCTCGCACCAACCCGCGCCCGGTGGCTGCGCCTCACGTTCGGCGAGCACGACGAGCTGCGCGAGGACGCCAAGGGGGAACGGCTGGCCGAGTCCGCCTCCGTCTACTCCCTGCGATTGGGGGGGCTGGTCGACCCCGACGCCTATGCCTACTTCCTGCCCAAGCCCGTCTTCCGCAAGCACACGCGCCTGGTGGACGGCGCCGACGGGCTCCGCTGGGTGGCCGCCTCCGGCATCCGGGGCCTTCGCTACTTCAGACTGCAGAACGTCAACCCCGGCGGGGGGCTCTACACCGTCACACTGCACTTCGCCGAGCCCGACGACCTGCGTCCGGGCCAGCGGGTGTTCGACATCCGCCTGCAGGGCAAGGTCGTCGCCGAGGAGTTCGACGTGGTCCGGGAGGCCGGCGGCCCCGACCGCGCCGTGACGCGGACGTTCACGAACGTGCCCATCGCCGAGTCGCTGCTGCTGGAACTCCAGCAGGCGCCCGGTTCCCCGCACCCTCCGCTCCTCTGCGGAGTCGAGTTGGTTCAGGAAGGATAGTCGGAAGACGCGGCATGAACGGCAGGTTCTTCTCCAGCCCCGGGGGATCAGAATGACCAGGGGATCTTGGCTCTGCGTCGGCGGCGTGCTGCTCGCGGTTCTCGTCGTCTGCACGCGGGCAGCGTCTGCAGAAGGGCCGCCGCCGGCGACCGTCAAGGTGGCGGCCGTGCAGTTCGTCTCGGTGATGGGCGATCCTGAGGGCAACCGGGCGCGTCTGGAGCCGCTCATCCGCGAGGCGGCGGGGCAGGGGGCGAAGATCATCGTCCTTCCCGAGACGGCGATCACCGGCTATCTGTCGCACGACATCAAGACCACCTGGCAGGTGCCCGGCCGGGCCGTCACGCCCGGGCTGGCCGGTGCCTCACCCGCTGCCGCGGCGGAGACCGTCCCCGGCCCGTCCACGCGTGCCTTCGCGAAGCTGGCGGACGACCTGGACGTCTACCTGACCGTGCCCGTGCTGGAGGTCGATACGAAGAGCGGGCAGCACTTCAACACCGTCGTCCTCGTCGATCCCGGCGGTGCCGTCCTCCTGCACTATCGCAAGCTCAACCCCTGGCCCTATGCGGAGCGCGGGTGGGCCGACAGGGGCGACCGCGGCTACGCCTACGTCGACACGCCCTATGGGCGCCTGGCGCTGCTCATCTGCTACGACGTCAACTTCGAGCCGCCCGTGCTGAAGACGAAGAAGGTGGACATCCTGCTGTACCCGATCGCGTGGGTCGACGACGAGGGCAGCGACTGGTTCGATGCCCGCCTGCCGGCCATCGCGCGCGAGAACGACATGGCCGTCGTCGGCGCGAACTGGACGGTGCCCGAGAAGCCGGCCTGGCACGGCTACGGCCGGAGCCGCATCATCGACCGCCGGGGCAATATCCTCGCGCGACCTGCCGGCGATCTGGGGGAAGAGGTACTGTACGCCGAGTTGCCGGTCGCACCACCCTCCGGCAGGGCTCCGGCTGGTGAATGACCGCGTGCACAAACGGCCAGGGCCTCGGAGTTGTCGGGGCCGTACCGGCCCCCTCCGTGGTTCGCCCGCGCTTGTTGCTGTCCATTGCCCGCTGTAGGATTCCGGGGATACGCTGCGGCGTGCGGGCCGCAGGTTGTCCCTTTCGGAAGGACCTTTTCATGAACAGCAAGGAACGCGTTCTGGCGGCGTTCGAGTTTCGGCGGCCGGACCGCATCCCGCGGTTCGATGGGTTCTGGGAGTACCCCGACTCGTGGGCCGAGCGCTTCGGCCCGCGGGAGGACCAGACCGACATCTCCATCTGGGTGCCCGACGAGGGCGTCTTCCCCTCGCGCGTCCGCGTTCTGGAGGAGACCGCCGAGCACACCATCCGCGTCGATTCCTGGGGCCGGACCGTCCGCCGGCACAGGGGCGCGCACTTCGACGAAGTCCTCGCCGTGCCGATCCCCGACGGGGTGGACCCCGACACCGTGCAGTTCGATCCGCCCGACCTGCCCCTGCGCTTCGAGCGCGGGCAGAGCGAGACCGTCGGGTCCCGTGACCTCGCGCGCGACAAGGCGCGGTTCTGCGTGTTCGGCAAGACGGGCGGCCCGTTCCTGCGCACCTCGTTCGTGCGCGGCGAGACGCAGTTCCTCATGGACATGGCGGGCGATCCGCCGCTGGCCCGGGCGCTTGTCGACAAGCTGGCCGATCACTTCATCGGCATCGCAAGGGCGCAGATCGAGCGCTGGTGCCTGCAGGAGACCGGCGTCTGGATCTATGACGACATGGCCATGAACCAGGGCCCGATGTTCAGCCCCGCCTCGTTCGAACAGGTGCTCCTGCCGGCCTATCGACGCATGGTGCGCGAGTACAGGGCCGCCGGCGCGCGCTACGTGATGTTCCACTCCGACGGCAACATCCTGCCCGTGCTCGACATGCTGGTGGACGCCGGCATCGACGGCATCAACCCGATGGAAAGGCGCGCGGGAATGGACCCGGCCACAATCCGCGCGCGGCACCCACGGCTCATCCTCACGGGCGGCATCTGCAACGTCGAGACGCTGCCCCACGGGCCCGCCGAGCGGATTGAGCGCGAGGCGCGGGAACTCATCGACATGGGGCGGGACGGCGGCGTGGTCATCGGCCCGCACTCCATCGGCCCCGACGTCCCCATCGACAACTACGCGGTCTACCGCCGCACCTGCCTGCAGTACGGCGTCCTGGCGTGATCCAAGCGGAAGGAAAGGGTGGTGCGGATGGGGGGATTCGAACCCCCATGAGCTTGCGCCCACTAGGTCCTGAACCTAGCGCGTCTGCCAGATTCCGCCACATCCGCACAACGCCCACATTCTAATCGAGCCGACGGGCGCGCGCAAGTTCACGCGCGGGGCACCTCGTCGCCGGCGGCGGCGCTGTGGAGCCAGAAACGCACCAGGAAGCCGTAGGACAGCGCCGTGGTGCCCGCAAGGCACCAGAAGAGCAGGGCCTTGCCGCCCGGCAGGGCACGCCCGGTCGACTGGAGCAGCAGGTGCGCGTAGGCCAGGCCGACGAAGCCCGTCTGGAGGCAGAACTTCGTCTTGCCCATCCAGTTCGCGCCGAGGGGCCGGGCGGGGGTGGACCGTGCCTGTCGGACGGCCGTGACGGCCAGCTCGCGGGCCATGTTGAGCAGCGCGAGCCACAGCGGGACGAGGCCGCGGTCGGCCAGGACGAAGAGCACGCAGAGGACCAGGATCTTGTCCACCAGAGGGTCCAGCACGGTCCCGAACGTCGACTGCGCGTGCAGCCGGCGCGCCAGGTAGCCGTCGAGCCAGTCGCTGGCCGTGGCGACGGCGAACAGCAGCGCGGCGGCGGCAAGCGGCAGGGGGCGGTGGGCATAGGTGAGTGCGACGATCGCCGGCACGAGCGCCAGGCGGGCCAGCGTGATCGCGTTCGGGAGGCTCCGGGCCGCCATGGGAGGGGCTCCGCGAGGAATCGACGGGATCGACGGTGACCGCGCGGCCGGGATCCGGGTCAGGACTGTGCGGGGATCTGCGGCACGATGTCCAGCGTGATCTCCGGGAAGTTGCGGTATTGCCAAATCCGGCCGCGGTCCCATTTGCCGTTCTCGTTCACGTCCAGGTAGCCGTCTCCGGTGTCCGCACGGCCGTTGAGGTTCTGGTCGGTCTCCAGGGGTTCGTCGTTCAGGAGGAAGTGCCTGCCGCCGCCCATGCGGCCCTGCACGTGGTCATACACGCGCAGCATGGCCGCCCCGGTGTCCAGGGCGGGAGATGCCTGGAAGCGTCCCATGTCGCCCGGGAGGAACCGGGCGAACGGGAGCATGGAGACGAAGATCAGGAGGGCACCGGTAACGACGACGGCGTTGAGCAGCCCGGCCGCCGGCCCGGCGATACGGTCGACCATGCGGATGGCGGGGATGCTGGGCACGGTGTAGGTCACCTTCAGCCATCGGCCGAGGAAGAGGATGCCTCCGAAAAGCAGGGCGAACGAGATGGCCTCGAAGTAGCCCCTGGCCATCGGGTCGTTGCTCACGAACGCGGCGATGACGCCGGCCAGCTTATCGCTGAACGTCATGGCGCAGAGGAACCCGAAGAAGTTCCGCACCAGGGCATACGTGGAGAAGAACAGGCCGTCGCGGTAGCCGGCGATGGACATCAGCACCAACAGGGCCAGAACCAGAAGGGTGGCAAGCGTGCCGCTCATCGTGTTCCTCTCACACAGTTCAACCCTTGAGAACTCGGCGCACTTCATCCAGTGTGGTCAGGCCGGCGGTCACCTTGGCGATGCCGTCCTGGTACATCGTCCGGAACGCCGCCTTGCCGGCGGCCTCGCGGATGCTCTCGGCCGAGACCTTGGGCCGGGTCAACGCCTCCTTGACCGCGTCGGTCAGGATCAGCATGCCGAAGAGGCCCGTACGCCCCAGGTAGCCGGAGTTGAGGCAGTTCTCGCAGCCGACGGGGCGGAACCAGTGGCCCGGGTCCTCGGGGGCGATGCCCAGCTTCTGCAGCATGGCGGGGTTGGGCTCGACCTCCTCGCGGCAGACGGTGCAGAGCTTGCGCACCAGCCGCTGCGGCACGACGCAGGTGAGGGCCCGGTTCACGGGGTCGGGGCTTCCCGCGAGCTTCGCGAGCTGCACCACGGCCTGGGGCGCGTCGATGGCGACCAGGCCGCCCAGGGTCAGCCCCTCCTCGCAGGCGAAGTGCAGGGCCTTCCCGGCCCGCTCGGGCTCCTCGAGCGAGTCCAGCAGGATGGCGCCCGGGCCCTCTCGAAGCAGTTCCTCGTAGAACGCCCCGAACGGCCGGTCGGTCGGAATCGTCCAGTCCCGCACGTGCTCCACCTTGTGCCGGGCGAAGCTCAGAAGGGCGATGTCCGTCGTGAATGCGTCGATTGCCCCGGCCAGTGCAAGCAGGGTCGTCGTCTTGCCGGACTCCGGGGGACCGCAGACCAGCAGGGCGCCGCGGTTCTGGGTGACCGTTGCCCGCATGCGCTTGATGATGGACTCGTGCGCACCGAGCGCCTCCAGGCCCTGGGCGTGCAGGTCGAAGGTCCAGTCGGGCAGGGCGAGCGTGAGAAGGGGCTTGCCGCCGGCTGCCGCGATCTGCACACCCACCTGCGCCTCGCCCATGCCGGGCAGGTCGGCCGACAGCGTGCCGGTGCCCTGGCGCATGCGCCCGCCCTGGGCCAGGCCGGCCAGGTCGGCGGCAAGCGCCATGATCTGGTTGCCGAGTTCCACCTCAAAGCTCTCCACGTTGTGCAGGACGCCGTCCATGAGGAACTGGGCCACGAACGTCTCGCCCGCCGGCTGGATGCGGACCTTGCGGCTCCTGGTGGCGCCGGCACGCAGGACGAACTCCAGCAGGACGTCGGCGGCTTCCGACAGCGTCGGCTTCTCCTGGAGGACGTCCTCGGTGGTCCGGCCCGTCTCGTTCTTGAGCACGAAGGCCGGGCCCTGTCGGCGCGCGCGCGACGGCAGGGCCGCCAGCTTGCCGAGGCCCGGCACCTTGCCGACGATCGCGGCCCAGCGATGGGAGCCCAGAAGGCGGTGGCGTTCCGGCACGACGCGGTCGCGGAGCACAACGTACGTGCAGAAGGCGGCGGCAACGGTCACCAGCAGGAAGAACCCGAACGCACCGTGCACCAGCACGGACAGGGCCAAGCCCAGCCACCCGCCCGCCAGCAGGACGGTCGTGTAGATGGTGAAGTCGATCCCGACGCCCCGGGCGTCATCGCAGACCCACGAGGTGGTGTAGAGCCAGACGGCCGTCGCCACGATGACCAGCACGAGCCACAGGGGGTTGATGAAGAAGGCGCCCTGCGGCGCCGCCTCCGTGGCCTCCGCAGCGGGCACCTCGGCCGGGGCCGCTTCGGCCGGCACGTCGGCCGCCGCCTCCGCGGCCGGCGCCTGCGCGGCCGCCTGGCCGAACGCCACGCCGCCGGCGAAAAGCAGCGGGAGGAGGGCGATCAGGAGCGCCACGCTGAGCCTGCGGGATCGAGAGGCAATGGTCGTGTTCATTCCGGGGCGTCCGTTGCTTAGCCAATGGATCGGTGGGCGATGTCGATTCCCTTCAGGGCCATCTCCAGTGCGTCCTTGTTGGGCGCGTACTCGCGAGCCACCTTCTTCTCGATGAAGCCGGTGCGGATCATGTCCACGAACGACTGCGTCCAGGTCTGCATGCCCTCGTCGCGACCGACGGCGATCAGGTCGCCGATGCGGGCGTCCTTGCCCTCCTCGATGGCCTTGCAGATGGAGGGGTTCGAGAACATGAGTTCGACGACGGGCACAACGCTGACGCCTTCGCGATAGGATGGGATGAGCTTCTGGCAGATGATGCCGCGAAGGTTGAAGCTCAGGCTCTGGCGGATCAGCTTGTGCTTGGATGGCTCGAACAGGTCCAGGATGCGCCCCATCGTGCCGGCGGCGCTGGAGGCGTGCAGGGTGCCGAAGACCAGGTGGCCGGTCTCGGCGGCCGTCAGGCCGGCCTGGAAGGTCTCCGGGTCTCGCATCTCGCCCACGAGGATCACGTCGGGGTCCTCGCGAACGGCCGCACGCAGGGCGTCCGGCCAGCTGTGGCAGTCCAGCCCCAGCTCACGCTGGTTGACGATGCTCCGGGCGTCGTGGTGCAGATACTCGATGGGGTCTTCGATCGTCAGGATGTGGCAGCGCCGCTTGCGGTTGATCATGTGGAGCAGGCTGGCGAGCGTCGTCGACTTGCCCGAACCCGTGATGCCGCAGACGAGAACGAGGCCCTGCATCTCATCGGTGAGGCGCGCGAGGCTGGCCGGCAGGTGGAGGTCCTCCAGGGACGGGATCTTGTCGGTCACCAGCCGCGCGGCAAGGCTGAGTTCGCCGCGCTGGAGGAAGAGGTTGACCCGGACGCGCCCCTTGGCGAACGTGTGTCCGAGGTCCAGGCTGCCCTTCTGGTAGAGTTCGGTCATGCGGTCATGGCCGAGCCACTCTTCGACCAGGGAGTAGATCTGCTTGCCGGTCAGGGGCTCCATCTTGGCGCGGTGCAACTCGCCGCCGATCCGGTAGATGGGCGGGTTCCCTGCCTTCAGGTGCAGGTCGCTGGCACCCAGCTCAGGCAACTGGTTGAACAGGACGTCGAGCTTGATGCCCTTTTCGGTCTCGGCCATAGGGATCCTCCCGGGAGCCGATCGCGCGGCCCGCCGTCAATCGTGATAGCAGAGGTCCTGCCAGTACTCGGACTCCGACAGGCGACGTTCGATGTCCACGCCGAAGGCGTCCCCGATGGGCTGCAGTATCTCCGGGTTGGCGGCCCAGACAGCCCGCGCCGCATCCAGAACGACCTGCAGGCCGCGCTCGGTCATCTTGCCGAGCGGGCGGCGCACCGGTCCGACGGGCATTCCGAGCACTCGCATCAACGTCTTGACGGGCAGCGGGTTGCGCGCCTTGCACGCGCGCGGCCCGTAGGCGCTCTCTTCCTGCGTCTTCACCGTCACAATGTCGAACAGCGGCCTCAGGGCGGCGCTAAGCCGGTCGGCCTCGACGGCGTCTCCGTCCAGCAGGGCGCGCGTCAGACGGGAGACGGCGGCCGGAGCCACGTTGGACATAACGCTGATCACCCCGCAGGCCCCGATCGCCTCGTCGGCCATCATCGATGCGGTGATGCCGTCGTCGCCACTGAAGATCTGGAACTCCGGTCCGCAGAGCCGGCGCGTCCGGCGCATGTTGTCCGGATTGCCGGTGGCTTCCTTGACGCAGCGGACGTTCGGGCACTCCTCGGCCAGCAGGGCCAGGTCCTCCGGCAGGAGCTGCGTGCCCGTGCGGCCGGGGATGACGTAGGGGATGACCTGAACGTCGGCGAACTCGCGGGCGAGCGGCGCCATGTACTCGCGCCGGATCTCGATCGAGCTGGGGCCGTTGTAGTACGGCTCGACCAGAAGGACGGCGTTCACACCGTTCCGCACGGCGTGGCGGGTGCTCTCGGTGGATTCCGCCGTGCTGTTGGACCCGGTGCCGGCGATGGTGCAGGCACGGCCGCCGACAATCCCGGCGGTCTCGGCGATGATGCGGGTGTGCTCGGCCCAGGTGACCGTGGGGCTCTCACCGGTCGTCCCGACGGCCAGGATGCCGGCCACCCCGCCTGCCAGTTGGAACTCCACCAGTTCGCGCAACGCCGCGTAGTCGACCTCGGCCCCATCCGCGCCCGCGAACGGCGTCACGCCCGCGGTATGACACCCCTCAGGAACCCGATACACCAATGCATCCCCCTGCCAACCTGAGGCACCGACGCCCGACGGCACGCTCGTGCCGGATCCGTAGCGTCATTCTATCGCCGCACGGCTTGATGTCAAGGAAAGCGGCGCGCCGCGGGCGAAAGCCGGCGCCGCCATGGGCGCACCGCGCTCGAGCCGGAAGAGCGTGCAGACCGGCAGGGTCTCACAGGTAGGGCAGGAGCGCCAGGAAGCGCGCAAGCTTGACGGCCCGCTTCACCATGCGCTGATGGCGGGAGCAGTTGCCGGACCGCTTCTTCCCGAACAGGGCCGCCTCGCCGGACACCAGCCGCTGCAGGTTCTCCAGGTCCTTGTAGTCCACAGCCTGAATCTTGTCGCGGCAGAACCGGCAACGGTTCTTACGGGTTCGCCTCGTCCGTTTGCGTCGGGCCACTGCGCACGGGCCTCCTTCGGGTATGCGGTGCTCGTCACGTCCCTGGAAACCCCGGTGATCCGGGGATGCCGGGCAGGAACCGACATGATAGCCCCACGGCGGGCGCTTGTCAATCGCATGCGGCGTCCGTGCATGTCCCCGTGCACGCGGTGCACGCGCGCCGTGGTGGGCTCGCGGGGCACGCCGAGGGAGGCGGCGTCAGAAGCCGTCTGCGGCCTCGCGGCCCGGAGGCGGTCCCTGTTCCTTCAGGGAGTCCAGGTCGATCTTGTAGCGTTCCAGCTTGTTGTAGACGGATTTCTCGCTGATCCCCAGCAGGCTGGCCGCCCGGCGCTTGTTCCCCTCCGTCTGGCGGAGGGTCTCGATGATGCAGAGCCGCTCCACTTCCTCCAGCGGCGTGCCGGCCAGTATCCTCAGCTCGCCGGACGATGGCTCGCCTGCGGCCTGCACGCAGTCCGGAAGCTGCTCCGGCGTGATGGAGCCGTTCCGGCAGAGGACCAGGCTGCCCTCGATGATGTTCTCCAGCTCCCGTACGTTGCCGGGGTAGTCGTAGTTCATGAGCACCTGCATCGTCTCCGGCTCGACCGCCGGCACGGAGCGGCCGTTGCGCCTGGCGAAGCGCTCCAGGAAGTGCTGCACCAGCAGGGGGATGTCCTCCTTGCGGTCCCGCAGGGGCGGCACCTCGATGGTGACGACCTTGAGGCGATAGTAGAGGTCGAGACGGAAGCGGCCCGCCTTGGTCGCCTCCTCCAGGTTCTGATGCGTGGCCGCCACGATGCGGACGTCCACGGGGATGCGCTCATGGCCGCCGACGCGCTGGACGGCCCGGTCCTGGATCACGCTCAGGAGCTTGACCTGCAGGTCCAGCGGCATGTCCCCGATCTCGTCCAGGAGGATCGTGCCGCGGTTCGCCTGCTCGAACAGCCCGATGTGCTGCTGAAGGGCGCCCGTAAAGGATCCCTTCTCATGGCCGAACAGCTCGCTCTCCAGCAGATCGCGGGGGATGGCGCCGCAGTTCAGCTTCACGAACGGATGACGCGCGCGCGCGCTGTTGCGGTGCACGGCGAAGGCCACCAGCTCCTTGCCCGTGCCCGTCTCGCCCAGGACGATCACGTTGCTGTCGACTCGGCGGACCAGGTCAACGCGCTCGAACACCCGCATCATCAGCGCGCTGTTGCCGATCAGGCGCTTGCCCCGCTGGCCCACGGCCAGCAGACGACGGGTCTGGAGCGTCCCATGGCTCTTGAGAGCCTCCCGGCCGGCGCCGTCGATCGCCTCGGCCAGGCTCGTCCGCTCCAGGGGACGCGACAGGCAGCGGTAGGCGCCGAGCTTGATGGCGCGCAACGCGTTGTAGGCGTCGCCGGTCTCCGCCACGGCCACGGCCATCAGGTCCGAGTGGCGGTTCCCCGCCTGCCGGAGCAGGTCCAGGCCGCAGGCCTGCTCGTCGGAAACGTCCACGAGCAGCACGTCGACTCCGCACTCGCGCACCGCCCGCATGGCGGCCGCCGCGTCCGCGGCCACGAGCACACGCGGATACCGCTGCTCCAGAAACTGACAGAGCTTGTCACGAACAGGCGAATCCGACTCAACCACAAGGACCGTCAGACCACACCCCATCGTTCCTCCCCCCCCCTGGCGCCCATCCGACCCCTGCCGAGCGCCGTTCGTCCATAGGCGCCTGCGGCGCCCGACCCATCTGACTACGGCTGCCATGGTACGATGCGGCGAGGGCGAAGTCAACTCGGGACATGCGGGCTTCCTCAGATCGCGGCCTCGTCCCGCCTCGGCCCCCTCGCCGCAGGCCGCCCCGACGCCAGGAGGGCGCACAGGGGACGGAACCAGTCGTCCGTCGCATACATGTGCACGTGGCGGACGCCGCACCCGGTGAGATGTTCGGCCGTGCGGACGGCGTCACAAACTCCGCCGGAAAAGCGGCCGACGGCGCGGAGGATCGGTGCGCCCGTCTCGGCGTCCCGACCGGCCACGAACGCCCGGCCGCCCGCAACCGCGGCCGGGGCGACCTCCAGGCGGACCGCCCGCAGGTCGTGCTTGCGCGCACACGCGGCCAGGCGCCTGCACACCGGGGCCTCGCGGAGGGAGGGGCGGTGCAGGAAGTCGCTCAACAGCAGGATGACCGCATGGCCGCGAAGGGCGCGGATCCGCGACAGCACCGGGCGGATGTCGGTCGTTCCGGCGCCGGCCGGCGCACAGAGGGCGCGGCTCACAATGCTGAGGACATGGCGCTCGCCGCTGCGGCACGGGATCGCGCGCACCGCGTCTCCCCCGAAGAGGAACGCGCCAACCCTGTCCCCACTGCCCGCCGCCGCCAGGCCCACGGCCGCCGCCAGGGTGCAGGCCGCCTCGCGGGGCGTCCGCCCGGCTGCGCGCACGTCCATCGAGGCGCTCACGTCCATGGCGATGACGACGTTGACCTGCCGCTCCTCGGCATACCGGCGGACGTACGGGCGCGCACGCCCGGCGCTGGCCGGCCAGTCGATGCGCCGCACGTCGTCGCCCGGCTCGTAAGGCGTCAGCTCCAGAAACTCCAGGCCCGACCCGCCGACGGCGCTGCGATAGGCGCCCGCCAGCGCCGTGCGCACGCGGCGCAGAACGTGCAGGCGCAGCCGGCGAACGCGCGCAAAGACGTCCGGCGGCACGAGGGGCACGCAATCAGACATCCCCGGCCTCCCGGATGGGGGAGAGTGCCTCCGCCCCGCCGGATGCCGTCAGCTCCACCACCACGGCCTCCGGAGGACAGAGGAGACGGAAGGGGGTGGCCGGGGAGGCCCCCAGGCCGTTGCCGAGCACATAGGTCGTGGGGCCGCTGCGGAAGGCGCCGCTGGCCAGGCGCCCGGGCAGGGTGGAACGCGTCACCAGGGCCCCGACGATGGGAAAGCGCACCTGTCCTCCGTGGGTGTGCCCGCAGAACGCCAGGCACGCGCCGCGCCGGCCGGTCTCTTCGCGCACATCCGGGCTGTGGGAGAGCACAACGACGGGCAGGCCGGACGGAACGCCCGCCCAGGCCGCCGAGTGGTCCGGCTCCTCCACAAACGCGTCCTGGAGCCCGACGATCGCCAGGCCGACGCCCTCCTCCGTGCGCACGACGCACGACTCGTCCTCCAGCACCCGCACCGAACCGGCGGCGAGCGCCTGCTTCACGTCCGCGGCCGGATTTGCCCGCGAACGCTTCCTGCGCCTCCACCGGGGCAGCAGGCGCATATAGGCTTCGGAGACGCCGTAGCGCCAGTAATCGTGCCCGGCCAGCACGGCGAAGGAGCCCAACCGCGGCTGGAAGACCCGCACGGCCCGGGCCAGGCTGCCCACGCCGCCCGCCCGGTCGATCAGGTCGCCGGTCCAGACGACCAGATCGTACGGTTCGCGTCGGGCCAGGTCCTCCAGGAAGCGCAGGATCGGCTCGTCGCGGCCGTGGAAGTGCGTATCGCTCAGGTGGAGCACCTTCAGGGCGGGCAGCCCCAGCGCCGCCGCATCGAATCGGAAACGGCGGGTCCGGAAGCGGCGGGGCTCGACCCAAACCGCCCAGACGGCCACGGCCAGGCCCGCAAGCAGGGCCGGGAGCAGGATCGCTGCGGGAATGGTCATGGAACTGACACCGCGGGCCGTGGTCGCGTAGAATGGTGCGGGAACAGGCTCCACCCGGAGGTCAATCTACCGTCCGCATCCGGGCGGTGTCAAACCCGCACCGAACGAAGGTGGTGGCCATGCTGTGGCGGCTCATGCTGGTGATGACGCTGGTGCCGCTGACCGAGCTGCTTCTGCTGCTCCGTCTCGCGGACCTCTTGGGCTTTGTCCCCACCGTGGTGCTGGTGGTCGGCACGGGCGTCGCCGGAGCGGCGCTGGCTCGGGCGCAGGGCCTGCGCGCGGTCGAGGGGATACGCCGGAAGCTCGAGCAGGGGGAGATGCCGGCCGACGATCTGGTCCACGGCCTTCTTGTGCTGGTGGCCGGCGCGCTGCTGCTGACGCCCGGCGTCATGACGGACACGGTCGGGTTCCTTCTGCTCGTTCCCCCGGTCAGGGCGGCCGTGGCCGGATGGATGAAGCGCCGGCTGTCCGCCCGGCTGGCGGGCGGTCGGGCGTTCATCCATGGGGGGTGGGAGTTCGGACCGATCCGGGAGAAGCCGCCCGACGGCGCGCCGCCCCTTGAGGACGTGGAGGAGCCGTAGAACCCCGGCCGGCTCAGGCGGGGTCAGCGGGCGGGGGGGGCCTCGCGCCCCGGCAGCATGCGCACTTCGACCGACCGCGCGTGCCCCTCGAGCCCCTCGGTACGGGCCAGCCGGGCGATGGTCTGTGCGTCGTCCTCCAGGGCGGTTCGGTCGTAGCGGATCACGGCGACCCGCCGCAGGAAGTCGTTGGCGCTCAGGCCGCTGGCAAACCGGGCCGTCCGGCTCGTCGGCAGCGTGTGCGATGGCCCGGCCACGTAGTCGCCGACGGCGACGGGCGTGTACAGTCCGACGAAGACGGCGGCCGCGTTGCAGACCTTCTCCGCCACGGCCTCCGGGTCGCCCGTCATGATCTGCAGGTGTTCGGGCGCCAGCCGGTCGGCGACCTCCGCACATTCGTCGATCGACCTGCACACGATGACGGCCCCGTATTCGCTCAGACAGCGGCGGGCCGCGTCGGGATGCGGCAGGCCGGCCAACTGCGCCTTGATGGCGCGCAGGGTGTCCTCGGCGAACGACTCCCGGTCGGTCAGCAGCACGGCCGAACCCGGGTTGTGCTCGGCCTGGGCCAGCATGTCCGCAGCCGCGCACTCGGCGTCGGCGGAGGCGTCGGCGATGATGACCACCTCGCTCGGTCCCGCCAGCATCTCGATGCCGACCTGCCCGAACACCTGCCGCTTGGCCGCGTTCACGTAGGCGTTCCCCGGGCCGACGATGAAGTCGACCGCCGGCACCGACGCCGTCCCGTACGCCAGCGCCCCGATGGCGTAGGCGCCGCCCAGGCGGTAGACCTCGTGCACCCCGGCCAGATGCGCGGCCAGCAGGCGGTCGTCCGACACGGTGCCGTCCGGGCGCGCGGGCGTGGCCATGGCGATGCGCCGCACTCCGGCCACGCGTGCCGGAACAGCCGTCATCAACACGCTGGACGCCAGGGACGCCGAAGACCCGGGGATGTAGACAGCCGCCGACCTCACGGGCCGGTAGCGCACCGAAAGCACCCGGCCCCGGTCATCGGTCGGTTTCGGAACGCGCGGCAGGATCGATTCCTGGAAACGCCGAATCCGCTCGGCGGCCAGTGTCAGCGCATCCACGAGGGCCGCCGGACTGCGCGCCACGGCGCCCTCGATCTCCTCCGGACGCACCCGGAGTTCGCCCGGCTCCAGCCGGCAGCCGTCGAACCTCTCGATCCCCTCGATCAGGGCCTCGTCGCCCCGCGCGCGCACGTCGGCCAGGATGCGCCGCACGGTCTCTTCGACAGGCTCGCCGGCAGCCTGGGTGGACGCGCGCAAACCCTCGTCCAGACTGAGCTTACGCATCAGCGACTGGAAACGGTGGTCGAACGCGGCGTCGTCCGTGCGCCATATGTGCAAGTGGGCCACCGAGACACCTCCGTGTTCAACGCGGGGACAGCGCGACGCCGCGCGGCCGCTCAGCCGGCCGGGTGCCGGGGCTTCTCGGACGGCAGGGCGGGGGTGTCGGGGCCGCCGGCGGTGTCCAGATCGTCCTCGACCTCACGCAGGCCCTGCTTGAAGGACGAGACGCTCTTGCCCAGGGACCGCATCACGGAGGGCAGGCGCGACCCGAACAGCAGCAGGGCGACCACGAGGACCACCAGCACCTCCCAGTGTCCCACGCCCCCGATGAACGCAACCATATACCGGGCCTCCCTGACCGAATGACGGTGCGTGCTGCCCGCCCGTTGCAGCATCCAGAGAGATTATACATCCCCGGCGGCCTGCCTGCAATCCGTGGACCCGGAATCGCCGGCCCATGCCCCGGGTTTGACGCCGCACCATCCGGCGGCTAACCTGATGGTCATGAGCCTCTCCACCGCAGAACTCGCCGCCGTTGTCCGCAATCTGAAACCGCTCCTGGAGGGCGGACGGATCGAGCGGATGGACCAGCCCGAAGCGGACCGCCTGGTGCTCTACGTGCGCAAGGGGCCCGCCCTGTACTGGGTGCTCCTGTGCACGCATCCGCAGTTCGCCCGGCTGCACCTGCTCACGAACCGGCCGCCCCGCAGCAAGCCGGCCTCCGGGTTCTGCTCGATCCTGAGGGATCACGCCACGACGGCGGAACTGAACGTCCTGCGCCGGGCGCCCGGAGACCGGATCGTCGTCGTCGAGTTCACCGGCCGTGACCGGCTGATGCAGCCCCGCCCCATGCGGTTGATCGCCGAGATGTTCGCCCCGGGCGGCAACTTCGTGCTGACGGACGAGGCCGACAGGATCCTGGCCGTCAACCGCCGCGTCGACTCGCCCCGGCGCCGGCTGGTGCCCGGGGCCGTCTACGAACTCCCGGAACCGCCCCCGAAGAGCGAACGGGACGCGGAGAACCGCTTCGATGGGCTGGCCGACGCCGGGGATGCGCCGGCGCTGAGCCGCGCGGTTCAGAGCCTCTACGCGACGCTCGAGGCCCGGGAGCGCCTCGAAGGACTGCGGGCCGGCCTGTCGAAGGCGCTGCGGGCGGCCGCGAAGTCCGCACGGCGCAAGGCGGCCGGCATCGGCCGGGCGCTGGACGAAGCGAGGAACGCGGACGCCATCCGGCGGCAGGGGGAACTGCTCAAGATCGCCCTGCCGAACGTGCCGCCGCGCCGCGACCGGATCGAGGTGGACGACGTCTTCGACCCGGCGCTGCCGAAGGTCGTCGTCGAGCTGAACCCCGCGCTCTCGCCCGAAGAGAACATCGAGTGGCTGTTCCGACGCTACAAGAAGGCCCGGGCAGGGGCCGACCGGCTGGCCGAGCGGGCACGGGAGGCCGAGGAACGGCTCGGCGCCGTCGAACGGCTGGCGAAGGACGCCGCCGACGCCCGCACGGAGGCGGAGTTGGCCGTGCTCCAGGACGCGGTTGAGCGGCTGGGAGTGCCGACCGGCCCGCGCTCCGCCGCCCGGCCCCGGCCCGCAGAGGCCGCGCCCCGGGGACCGCGCACGTTCCGCTCAGAGGACGGCTCTGAGATCCTGGTGGCCCGCAGCCGCAGGGAAAACGAGCACCTCACGCTCAGCATCGCCCGGGGCAACGACTACTGGCTGCACCTGGCCGACTGGCCCGGGCCGCACGTCATCGTACGGGCGCCCAGGGGGGAGGTCAGCGAGCCTGCGCTGCTGGACGCCGCCCATCTGGCCGTTCACTTCAGCAGGCTGCGCGGGGCCGACCAGGCCGACGTGCTCTACACGCAGTGCAAGCACGTGCGGCGCCTCAAGGGCGGCAGCCCGGGCCGCGTGAGCCTTGCGCGCGCCCGCACGCTGCGCGTGCGCATCGACCCCGAACGCCTGGAGCGCCTGCTCAGGCCCGCGCCCGCCGGGCAGCGCCGGGGCGGGCCGGGCGGCGGCCGTGCCGCGCGACCTTGACAATCGGCCCGCCGTCCTCTTCAATGATGGGCCGACCTTCACTTCGCCCCTGGGGGATTCCTTCGCGCATGTACTCCGAGTTCTGTTCCATTACGCTGGCGGCCGGCTGGGGCAGTCGCATGCCGGCCGATTCCCCGCCCAAGCCGTGCTGCAAGGTCGGGCCGGTCTCGGTCATCGAGAACGCCCTGCGGACCTTCGAGGATGCGGGCATCCATCGCCACGTGGTCGTCGTCGGCTATCGGGCCGAGGAGATCATGGCGGAGGTCTGCCGGCGCCGGCCGGACGTCCTGTTCGCCTTCCAGCCCGAACGACGCGGCACCGGCGACGCCGTCCGGTGCGCCATGGACCTGCTGAACGCGGCGTCCCGGCCCGGGCACGTGCTGATCTGTGCGGGCGACAAGGTCGTCGAGGCCCGGGCCATCCGCGGGATGCTGGAGGAGTACCTGGCGTCCGAGCACGACCTGTGCGTCCTGGCCGGTCCGTCCGAGCACTACGGCTACACCGGGCGCCTGATCGTGCGGGACGGCGGCGTGCAGGCCGTGATCGAACAGGCCGACGTGCAGGTCCGCCGCCTGGCCGCCGCCCTGCAGGAGATGGCGCCGCAGGAGCGTCCGCAGACGGTGGGCGAGTTCCTGGCCCTGTCCGCCGGCTACATCCGGCGCAAGGCGGGGCCGGGCAAGTACCTGCCCGCGCTGGCCGGGCTGGTGGCCCGGCCGGCGGACACGCCGCTGCCCTGGGACGCCGTGCAGGCGGCCATCGCGGGGCTGACGGACGGCTTCCACATGCGGAGCGGCCGCATCGAGCTGCGGGAGGCCGTCGAGGCCCACCTCTGCAACTTGAGCGTCTACGCGGGCCGCTTCGACCTCCTGTGCCGCAAGGTGCGCGACCTGCGCACGAACAACGTGCAGCGGGAGCTGTACTTCACGGACGTGCTGGACATGATGGCGGCCGACGGACACCGGGTGGGCCTGTTCCGCATCGACGACCCGGCCGAGGTGATGGCCTTCAACACGCCGGCGGAACTGGAGGAGGTGCGGCTCGTGCACGCCGTGCGCACGCAGAAGCACGTGCGCTACCCGGCCGCCGAGCAGTGGCTGAACTACCTGGCCTGGCACGGCCCGGCCGGCCCGGCGACGACCGCAATGGCGGGGCTGGCCGCGCGCGCCGGACGCGACCGCGCCGCCATCCTGGTCCGTTCCCCCGGACGCATCAACCTGCTGGGCCGGCACGTGGACCACCAGGGCGGCCGCTGCAACCTGATGGCCATCAACCGCGAGGTGGTCATCGCGGCCGCCCCGCGGGACGACGATCGCATCAACCTCTGGAACGCCGATCCCGGGGCCTATCCCGACTGCAGCTTCGCCTTCGGCGAGATGGCCGCCGACATGGCCTGGGAGGACTGGCTGCGGACGCTCGGCACGCAGCATCTGCGCCGCATGGCGTCCGGACGCGGGGCCGACTGGGGGCACCTGGTCCAGGGCGCCGCGTTCCGGCTGCAGCATCGGTTCCGGGGGCGGCGCCTCAGGGGTATGGACGCCTTCGTGTGCGGCGAGATCCCCGTCGCGGCGGGGCTCAGCTCGTCCTCGGCGCTCGTCGTGGCGGCCGCCGAGGCGCTGGCCGAGCTGAACGCCCTGAACGTGCACGCGCGCGAGTTCGTGGACCTGTGCGGCGAAGGGGAGTGGTTCGTCGGCACGCACGGGGGCAGCGGCGACCACGCCGCCATCAAACTCGCCCGCAGCAGGGAGGTCATGGCGGTCTCCTTCTTCCCCTTCGACGTGGTCGGCCACCACCGGTTCCCGCACGACTGCGTCCTGCTCGTCTGCCACTCCGGGCTGCCCTCCGACCTCGGCCCGGAGGCCCGCACCCGCCTGAAGGCGCGGGTGGCCTGCTGCCACATCGCGCGCGAGATCGTGCGCGAGAGCCGGCCGGCGCTCGCCGACCGCATCGAGCACCTGCGCGACCTGAATCCCGAGCGCCTGGACCTGTCGCTGCCCGGCCTCTACGCCCTGGTCAAGGACATCCCGTGCACAATGGATGCACGTGCAATCGAGGCGCTGGCCGGACGGCGGGCGGCCGTCAGGACGGCCGTTGAGGCGCTGGACCTCCGGAACGGGCAGTTCCCCGTGCGCGACGCGGCCCTGTTCATCGTCTCCGAATGCGCGCGCGCACGCATGGCCGCCGACCTGCTGGACCGCGCGGACGCGGCCGCCCTGGGGCAGGCGATGAACGTCTCGCACGACGGCGAACGCGTCGCCGCCGCGCCCATCCGGGCCACCGACCGCTACCTGGACGGGCTCATCGCGCGCTCCGCGCGCCCCGAGTCCCTGGTCGAGGCAGGCGTGGCGCTCTGGCAGCAGCCGGGCGGCTACGGCTGCAGCACGCCGCAGATCGACCGGATGGTCGACTGCGCGCGCACGCAGCCCGGGGTCCTCGGCGCGCAACTGGCCGGGGCGGGGCTGGGCGGATGCGTCATGGTGCTGCTGAAGCGGGAGGCCGTCGAGCCGACGCAGCAGGCACTGGCGGAGGGGTACTACGAGCCGAACGGCCTGGAGCCACGCACCTTCGTGTGCGAACCGTCGGGGGGAAGCCAGGTCCTCACGACCGTCGAGGCCCCGCCGGCGGCGCCTTGAGTCGGATTCCACAGGCAGAGCAGGAGGCAGGGCAGTGCGCACGGACGGACGGATGCCGGACGAAATGCGGGCAATGACCATCGAGCGGGGCTACACGTGCCACGCGGAGGGCTCGGTCCTGATTCACGTCGGCCAGACGCGCGTGCTCTGCACGGCGATGGTCGAGGACCGCGTGCCGCCGCACTGCATCGGCAAGGGGAGGGGCTGGGTGACGGCCGAGTACTGCCTGCTGCCCAGCTCCGTCCCCGAGCGGCGCAGTCTGCAGCGCCCGGTGGGCGGCCGGACCCACGAAATCCAGCGCCTGATCGGCCGGGCGCTCCGCGGCGCCGTGGACCTGCACCGCATCGGCGGACGCACGATCTGGATCGACTGCAACGTGATCCAGGCCGATGGCGGCACGCGCACGGCGTCGATCACCGGCGGCTTCGTGGCCCTGGTCGATGCCCTCTGGAGCCTGAAGGAGCGCGGGGCCTTCGAGAGCATCCCCCTGACGCAGGGAATCGCGGCCGTGAGCGTCGGCGTCGTGGAAGGGCAGCCCGTCGTCGACCTGTGTGCGGACGAGGACCGGGCCGCCTCGGTGGACATGAACGTGGTCATGACGCACGACGGCCGGTTCGTCGAGGTGCAGGGCACGGCCGAGGGGCTCGCCTTCAGCCGAGACGAGCACGACGCGATGCTGACCCTGGCGCAGGACGCAATCGCGCGCATCCGGGGCCTGCAGGCGGAGGCCCTGGGCGAACGGCTCGTCCTCTGAGGCCCGCCATGCATGAGACGGCGGGAACCCCCGTGTGGAGGCCGGCGTTCGTGGTCTCCGGCCGGACGGCCCGGCGCATCGCCCGGGCCCCGGACGGCCCCCTGGAGGCCAGCCTGGACCTGGGCCGAACGCGCTCGACCGTGCGGATCGAGGCGGACTCGGCCACGCTTCCGGACGGCCGCACGGTGGACAGGGCGGCACTTGCCGAGGCCGTCTCCGACGGCGAGGACTGCATCGAGCTGACCCCCGCGGCCCCGCGGAAGGTCTACGCCTACAGCCGGGAACGTTGCTGCTACTACAAACTGTTCCAGCCGTTCGAGGACCGCCCGCCGACCATCGTCATCAACGGCGCCACGATGCACGCCATCGTGGGAAAGGACCCGTGGCAGGACGCGGCGGCGAAGGTCGGGCAGGTGGTTGCGCCCCGGCGCGGCGGGCGCTGCCTGGACACCTGCTGCGGGCTCGGCTACACGGCCCAGTTGCTCGTGCAGACCGGCTTCCGGCCCGTCGTCTCCTGCGAGGTCGATCCGAACGTGCTCGCGGTCGCCGCCGTGAACCCCTGGTCCGAGGGGCTCTGGTCCGAGGGGATCGAAGTCGCGCCGAGGGACCTGCGCGACATCGTGGCCGACGCGCCGGACGCCCGCTTCGCGTGCATCTTCCACGACCCGCCCACGGTGCACCAGGCCGGGGACCTGTACGCGGAGGAACTCTACCGCGCATTCGCGAGGGTCCTGGCGCCGGGCGGCGTCCTCTACCACTACGTGGGCGAGCCCGGACGGCGGGTGGGCCGCGACTACGCGCGCGGGGTGATCCGCCGCCTGCAGGCCGCAGGCTTCGCGGACGTGCGGCGGGCGGTGGCGGGCGTGCTCGCGCGCAAGACGAGATAGCGGCCCTACGGCGGGCCCGGGAGCCGGTCCACGAGGTCGGCCAGCGTCACGCGGACCAGGAAGTCATGCGCCTGCCGTTCGGCCTGCGCGAAGACCTCGTCGATCAGCGGCGCGTAGCCGGCGCCGGCAGCCGGCGCCCGGGTGCGCCGACGGGACTCCACGGCGGCGACGACCTCGGCGACGCTGATCAGGGCGGGGGGGCGCATGAGCGCGTAGCCGCCGGCCGGGCCGCGCGTGCTCCTCACCAGGGCGCGTCGCTTGAGCGCCAGGAGCACGTGCACGAGGTAGTTGGACGGGGCGCCGGTGCGCCTGGCGATGTCGCGCAGCCTGGCGGGCTGGTCCTGCGCGTGGAGGGCCGCCAGGTCCAGCGCGGCCAGCAGCGCGTAGCGGGTCTTGGCGTCGTAGCTCTGCATGTCGTCCCGAGCGAAGGGGACGTCAGGAGGCGGCCGGAGCGACCGGGACGCGTCGGGTCAGGGAGTCCTCGCTCTGACCGTCGAAGATGTGGGCCTTGCGCAGGTCGAACGCGATGCGGGCCTGGTCGTTGACGCGCATCCTGCTTCGGGGGTCGACCTTGGCGACGATGTCGTGCTTCTGTGTGCGCCCGCGCAGGTAGACCAGGGTCTCGGCGCCGAGCGGCTCGACGACCTCCACGTGGAGGTCCGCAACGTTCTCCGGCGGCCCTTCGGTGAACAGCGCACTGTCGTGCAGGTCCTCGGGACGGATGCCCAGGGACACGGCCTTGCCGATGCAGCCCTGCACGCACGAGGCCAGTTCGTCGGTCAGCGTGAGCGTCACGTCGTCGGAGGCGAAGGCCAGCCCGCCCTCGCGCCGCTCGATCGTGCCGTCGATGAAGTTCATGGGGGGGCTTCCGATGAAGCCGCCGACGAACCTGTTGACCGGATGGTCGTAGAGCCCCAGGGGGGCGTCGACCTGGAGCACGTACCCGTCGCGCATCACGGCGACGCGCGAGCCGAGCGTCATGGCCTCCACCTGGTCGTGCGTGACGTAGATCATGGTGGCGCCGAGGCGTTCGTGCAGACGCGCGATCTCGACGCGCATCTGCACGCGCAGCTTGGCGTCCAGGTTGCTCAGGGGCTCGTCGAACAGGAACACCTTGGGCTGGCGGACGATGGCGCGCCCGACGGCCACGCGCTGGGCCTGGCCGCCGGACAGCTCGCGGGGGCGGCGTTTCAGCAGGGCGTCGATCTCGAGCAGCTCGGCCGCGTGCCGCACGCGCCGGTCGATCTCGTCGGTCGCGTATCCGCGCAGCCTCAGGCCAAAGGCCATGTTGTTGTAGACGGTCATGTGGGGGTAGAGGGCGTAGTTCTGGAAGACCATCGCGATGTCGCGGTCCTTGGGCAGCACGTTGTTGACGACCTGCCCGCCGATGGAGACGCGCCCGGAGGTGATGTCTTCCAGGCCGGCGACCATGCGCAACGTGGTGGACTTGCCGCATCCGGACGGGCCGACCAGCACAAGGAGGCTGCCGTCCTCGACGGTCAGGTTCACGTCGTTGACGGCCTTGACGCCGCCGTCATAGACCTTGCATACGTTCTCGAACTTCACTTCCGCCATCGGATCTCTCCCGCGCCGTCAACCTTTGATGGCGCCTTCGCCGACGCCGCGTATGAAGAAGCGCATGGTGAACGCGAACAGCACGACCAGCGGGATGGCGGAAATAAAGTAGGCCGCCATCAGGGGGCCCCATTCCTTCACGTAGGCGCCCTGGAGGTGGTAGAGGCCCACAGCCAGGGGCAGCAGTTCCGGGTCGCGCAGGGTGATCAGGGGCAGGATGAAGGAGTTCCACGTGCTGACGAAGTTCAGGATTGCCAGCGTGGAGATGATGCCGCCGCACTGGGGGACCACGACGTGCATGACCTGCTGGAAGTGAGAGGCGCCGTCGATGCGCGCGCACTCGAAGAACTCCTTCGGCATGTCCTCGATGAAGTTCCGCAACACGTACAGGCAGAGCACCTGGCCGCCGGCGGCCGAGACGATCGACAGGCCGATCAGCGAGTTGAGCATGTTCAGCCGCTTCATGAGGTTGAACAGCGGGATCAGGTTGGCCACGCCCGGCATCAGCATCAGGAGCAGCAGGGCCATCCAGAACAGGTCCCCGAGCGGCACCTTGTAGCGGCCGAAGACATAGGCGGCGATGATCGCGACGGCAAGCGTCAGCACGGTCGTCGTGACGGCCAGGAACACGCTGTTGGCGATGTGCACGCCGACGGTGTTCCAGCCCACCACCCAGTTGCCGAAGTGGAGGGGCCAGGTGGGGAGCCAGGTTTGGTTGTAGAACTGCGCGTTGCTCTTGAAGCTCACGACCAGCATGACGTAGAAGGGCATGAACACGAGGGCCAGCATCACCCACAGATAGGCGTGCTTCAGGAAGCGCGCACCCGGCCCCTCGGACATTCTGCTCATTTCTTGACCTGCACCAGCTTGTTGTTGACCCACGTGAGCACGACGATGACGAAGAACAGCAGGATCCCGATCGCGCACGCGTAGCCGGCCTCGCGCGCCCAGAAGGCCTTGTAGTACATGTAGAGCCCGGGCACCATGGCCGCGCCGCCGGGGCCGCCCTCGGCGCCCAGCAGCACCAGGATGAGGCCGTAACCCTTCAGAACCCCGATGATCATCAGCACCAGGTTGACCCGCACCTGCGTGGCGATCAGGGGCAGCTCGATGTAGAGGAACTTGCCGAACCACCCCACGCCGTCCAGCTCCGCACACTCGTAAACGGACCGCGGTATCTTCTCCAGGCCCGACAGGTAGATCAGCACGCCGATGATGCCGATCCACGGGAACCCCCAGAAGATCAGCGCCGGCAGCACCAGGTCCGAGTCACCCAGCCAGGAGGGCGTCACGCCGGCTTCGAAGATCGCCTTCTGCGCCAGCCCCAGTTGAACCAGCCATCCGTTGGCGGCCACCAGCAGATCGAGCAGCCGGCTCCAGGAAAGGAACGCGTTCAGCAGGCCGACGACGGGGTTGTAGAAGAACTTCCAGATCAGGAGCATCACCATCTGCGGAACCACCATCGGCACGACGAACAGGAGCCGGTAGAGGTAGCGCATCTTGTCCGACGTCGTGCGGTGGATGACCACGGCGGTGATCATCGAGGGGATCATCTTGAACAGGTCGGCGACGAACAGGATCAGGACGATGATGAAGGCCCGTCCCAGGACCGGGTCGGAGAAGGCGCGGCGGTAGTTCTCCAGGCCCACCCAGGTGGAGACCTCGTCGCCGTCCCACAGGTAGAAGCTGTAACGGATGCCGGTGATGGCCGGCAGGTACATGAACAGCCCGACCAGCAGCACGGTCGGGAGCAACAGGAGGTACAGGGGCCAGTAGGACCTCAATTGCGATAGTCTGACTCGTTCGCGCGCCATCCGGCTCCTCGACTACGTTCCCGCTACGGTTTTGCGGCTACGCTGTCTATCCACACCCGTATGTCATTGTGGCGAGTGCCGAGCTGCACCACGTAGGCTTCCATGATGCGCTGGTACTGCGCCTGGCTGTCGGCCGTCAGGGCCTTTTCGGCGCCGACTGCGCCGGCCAGGGCGGCTCGCCGCAGGGCGGCGAAGCGTATCTGCTGGCTGAGCGTCTGCTCGCCGTTTCTGAATTCGGAGGCGACGCCCCCCGGCAGTTCCCGGTCGTAGGCCGCCATCAGGCTCTCGACGAAGGCCCGGTAGTCGATCTTGCCGCCCAGAAGCTCCTTGAAGGTCTGTTCGAAGGCAAGCTCCGCGCCGGGCGCGTCGTAGGTGATGCACGAAGCATAGCCTTCGATGAGAGGGGCGAAGGGCTGCAGATGCTCCGCCAGCCGGGCTCCTTCGGCTACGGGCAGCCAGGACATGGTGCGGTTGAGCTTCTCGTTGGCCTCCAGGGAGGTGGCGAAGCGAAGGAAGTCGAGCGTCGTCTCCACGTTCGGGGAGTCCTTGATCACGCCCATGGGGAATCCGCCCCGAAGCCCGGCCTCCGTCGTGGGCCCCGCCACGAGCGCGCCGTATCGCGGGTGACTGGGGGAGGGCAGGGGGATTTCGGCCACGGCCAGGTCGAACTCGGCCTGAACGCGCATGACCTCGAAGTCCCACGTGCCCGTCGTGATCATCGCGGACTGGCCCTGCAGGAAGAGGAACACCGCCTCGTCCCGCCCCAGGGCCGTAAACCCGGGCGCAAAGTACTCGGCCAGTTCCTGAATCAGCGCGAAGTTGCCCTGCAGGGCGGGTTCGTCCATCCGGACCGCCCCCGAGTAGAGGGGGGCCGCCGACTCGATTCGGCTGACCGTGCCGTTGAAGTCCCGGTCCAGGCGGTCCAGGTAGTCGGCGGTCAACGCGGTTCGGTAGGTGTTGAAGAACTGGCGGAAGTTGTACCACGAACCCGCGATCGGCTCCATGATCACGCCCTGCTCCTCGCCCCAGGCCTTCAGGCGGTCGCAGAGTTCGGTGAGGTCCTCGAAGGTCTCCGGGAACGGCCCGTCCCAGACCTTGCGTACCAGGTCGCGGTTGTAGAACAGCCGGACGGTCGAGGTCGCGATCGGCACGCGGAAGAAGCTCTGAAGCTCCTCGGAGTATCCCCCCTCCATCTCGTCGAAGAAGGCCTGCCTCCAGGGGACCCCCTCCAGGGGCGTGCCCGCGTTGTAGGGGTTCGGCTCGTCCACGTAGCGGTCCAGCGGCAGGAAGTAGCGGGCGTAGAACTTGGGCCACAGCGACCAGCCCACGGCGCCTCCGGACCCGACCTCGATCATGTCCGGGGCCGTGCGCCCGATCAACTGGGTGTTCACCCACTGGAAGTAGCCCTGCTCCGGGATGAGGATCTGCCGCACCTCCACGTCCGGGTGGAGCGCGGTGTAGTCCGCAATCAGATCGTCGATGGCGCTGCGGATGCCCGGCTCCAGTTGCCAGTGGGCGAACCGCAGTATCGTCTTGCGGCCCTGCCCCGGGGCCCCGCTCCGGCCGCGGAGGATGTTGGTGGCGACAACCGCCGTCGAAGCCAGGTACACGGTCACAAGCAGCAACAGGGCAGGGTAGCGCCGCAGCTTAATCCATAGGGATCGCACGATTCTCTCAGGCTCCCTCTTGGGCCTTCAGAGCGCGAACACGCTCCAGGCTCTCCCGGGCGCGGTAGAAGAGAGTGGTCCGCTTGAACTCCCGGGCGTAGCGTTCGTAGTACGTTGCCGCCAGATCGTAGTCCTTCAGTTCGTTCTCGGCGATGCGGGCGATCTGCCACAGCACGACGCTGCGGGTCTTGACCCCGGCGATGCCCTTCTTCTCCGCGATGATCAGGTGGTCGACCGCCTCGCGCATCTGCCCGATGCTCTTGTAGTGGTTCGCCAGCATGATGTGCATGGAGGGCGCGAGCCGATTGTCGGGATCGGTCTGGAGGCGCTGCTCGAGGACGTTTGCCCCGCGTTCCTCGCGTCCGGAAGGCGGAAGGCTGAATCCGGCGGGTGCCGCCTTGTCGGGCATAGGCTCCAGCAGCGAGGCGGCCAGATGGATCACGGCTTCGTCCGCGATGGGGTCGTCGGGAAAATCCCGAAGCAGGGCCATCAGGCGGGCCTGGCCCTCGTTCGTCCGGCCCTCGAGACCGGCCGTCCCCTCCGCCAGGTCGACCAGGGCCAGCCCCAGCGTGCTCTGCCGGAGAGCGTCGGGCGTTTCCAGTTCACCCAGCCGCTCGTAGCTCTCGCGGGCCCTCGGAAAGTCGGGGTTCGTCCGCAGGTGATGCGTGGTGGCCAGACCCAGCAGGGCGGAGTACTGGTCCTCGGCGGTGGCTTCCGGTGCGGCGGCGACGCCTTCGAAGACGCTGACGGCGACGTCGAAATCGCCGGTCGAGTAGGCGCGCCAGCCTTCCTCCAGCCGGGCGCCCCCGGAGCCCTCGCCGGCACCCTCTCCACAGCCTGCCGCCAGGGCGACACACGCGGAAACGAGCAACAAACCGATGGCCCTGCGCACGGGAACCTCCACAGCCATACCTCAACTGTACACGTCCGCCCGCCGGGATGCGGCATTCCCGGCACCGGCCCTTACTCTAACGGCTCGCTCAGGATTGTCAAGGAAACCCCGCGCGTTTCTACACGCGGAAGAGCTGCCCCATCCTGCGCCCGAGCAGCGCGCCGGCCGCCAGCAACGACAGGGCCAGGAACACCATCGCCCAGACGCCCAGCGCGCTGGCGATGTACGGGCCGTCCTCGATGCGCTGTGTCAGCACGAAGATGGCCTTGGTGATCGGGTAGAAGCGCTCCTTCATGGCCAGGATCAGGCTGTCGCTGACCTCCAGCATGGCGAACGAGAACACGAGGATCCCGCCGGCGATCAGGTTGGCGCTCAGCAGGGGGGCCGTGATCCGCCGCACGGCGCGCATGGGCGGGCTCCCGAGGTTGATGGCCGCTTCCTCCAGTTGCACGTTGACCTGCTGGAAGCCCGCATAGGCGGCCCGGACCATGTAGGGCAGGCGCCGGATGCCGTAGGCGATGACCAGCAGCGGGACCGGGTTCTCGCGCGGGTCCAGCGGCGTCCACGAGAAGGCCGCCACGTAGCCGAACGCCAGCACCAGGCCCGGCACGGCCAGGGGCAGCATGACCAGGGCGTCGAGCACCTGCGCGCCGCGGAACTTCGTCCGCACCAGCAGGTAGGCGATCAGCACGCCCAGAACCACGTCCAGCCCCGTGCTGAGGCTGCTGTAGCCGATGCTGTTGCGGATGCTGGACAGGGTCAGCGAGTGGCCCAGCGCGTCCTCGAAGTGGGAGAGCGTGTAGCGCTCCGGCAGGACGGTCATGAACCACTCCGCGCGCAGCGAACTGAAGATGACGGCCAGGTGGGGCAGGCAGGCCGCCGCCACCACCAGGAGCACGAACGAGACGATCAGCACGCTCCGCACGGGGCCGGCCGACCTCTCCGTTGATGCCGAGGGGCCCCGGGTCAGGGACTGGTACGCCTTCAGGCCGAAGAGCCGCTTGGTCAGCAGGAAGATGAGCGCCGTCAGGGCCAGCACCCCGACGACGAGCGCGTAGCCCTGCGGGTTGTTCTCCAGTTCGTTCACCTGGTTGAATATCTGCACGGCGACCACCCGGTTGTAGCCGAACACGAGCGGGGTGCCCAGGTCGGTGAACGCCCAGATGAACACCAGCACCGACCCGGCGAACAGCCCGGGCATCATCAGGGGCAGGGTGATGCGCCGGAACAGCCGCGGCCCGTGCGAGCCCATGTTCATGGCCGCCTCCTCGAGAGACGGGTCCACGTTGGCCAGGGCGGCGGCGAAGTTCAGATACATGATCGGGTAGAGATGCAGAACCTCCATGATCACGACGCCCCAGAACCGGGCCCCGCCGAGCCAGTCGATCGGGCTGCCGATCACGCCCGCCTGCATGAGCAGCAGGTTCAACGAGCCGAACCGGGCGAGCACCTGCCGCATGCCGATCGCCCCGACGAACGGGGGCATGATCATGGGCACCAGGAGCAGGCCGCTCAGGAGGCCCTTGCCGGGGAAGCGGTACCGAACCACCAGCAGCGAGAGCGGCAGGGCGACTGCGGCCGTCAGAAGCGTCACAACGCAGCCGAGCGCCAGGCTGTTCAGAATCGAGCTGCGCGTCAGGGCGTCGGTCCAGAAGTACTTGAAGAACGCGAACGTGAAGTGCCCCGCCTCGAACCGCATGGGCCGGATCGCCTGTGGAAACGCCGCCTCGATCATGAGCCGGTTGACCCGCTCCTGGCGGTGGGGCGGCAGCGCGATGTCGACGATGGACGAGGCGCCGCGCGCCTCCAGAGCGGCACGAAGCCCCGGGACGCCCCCGGCGTCCAGAGCGGCCGTCAGGTCGCGCTCGAGCGCGCGCCCGAAGACCTCCGCCAGCGGAGGCCGCAGGGCCTGCCAGTCCCACTCCTCCGGCGGCTGTGCCCTGAGTGCGGCGGCCAGTTCGGGACGGGTCGCCTCCAGTTCCGCGCGGAACCACTCGGGAGCGTCCTGCAACACCTGCTGCAGTTCGCCGACGGACAGGAGCCCCGTGCGGCTGTCGATCTGCCGCCGCGCCTGGTCGGTCCGCACGGCCATGGCCCGGCGGCCGGGCGGGGTGGCCGACAGGTCCCCGAACGCCTCCGCTTCCGTCAGGTCGCCTCGCGAGATGAGTCCGTTCAAGGCACGGAGGATCTCCTTGCGGGCATCCGGCGGGGTCGCCGCACCGTCCGCCGCGGCCTGAACGGCCTGCCGGGCCTCGGGGGGCAGCGCCCGGGCCAGGGCGCCGGCCGGCCCCGCGGCGTCGGTGGAGACGGCCGCGGCCGCGCTGAGCGCCGGCCAGTCCGTCACGTCGCCGGGCGTTACCTTCCACGAGCCGTCGAAGAACGCACCCTTGCAGGAATGGGCCAGCGGATACACGAGGAAGGCCGCCAGGAAGCCGAAGACAGGCAGCACAAGCAGCAGTGTCCGCACGCGCTTCATGCCGGAGGCTCTCCTGTCACTCGGGCAAGATGACGGCGTCGGCCGCCTCGAAATGAACGTCGATCCTCTGGCCCGTCTGCGGCGACTGCTCGCCCGGGTTCCCCTGGAACGCCTTCAGATCCTGGCCGCCCGCCGAGAGGACGAACTGCTCCACCTCGCCCAGGTAGAAGCTGCTCTCGACGACGGCCGAGAAGGCGTTGACGGGGCCCGGCCCGAGCCGCAGGCCCTCCGGACGGACCATGCAGACGGCGCGGCGGCCCGCCTCGGGGACGTTCGGGCCGAGCACGGCGTGCAGATCGCCCAACTCGGAGCGAAGCACACCCCGGCCGCCGGCCGCCTCCACCAGCGTGCCCGCGACCATGTTGGCCTCGCCGATGAACTCCGCCACGAACCGGCTCACAGGTCTGCGGTAGACCTCCCGGGGCGTGCCGATCTGCTCGACGCGTCCCATGCTCATCACGGCCAGACGATCGGCCATCGACAGGGCTTCCTTCTGGTCGTGGGTGACGTAGATCGTGGTGATCCGCGTCTCGTCGTGGATCCGCCGGATCTCGCGTCGCATCTCCAGACGAAGGCGGGCGTCCAGGTTCGAGAGCGGCTCGTCCAGCAGGACGACGTCCGGCTCGACGACGAGCGCACGGGCCAGGGCGACGCGCTGCTGCTGTCCGCCGGAGAGCTGGTTCGGCATGCGCTCCGCAAACCGTTCCATGTGGACCGTGCGGAGGGCCTCCGCCACGCGCCGCTCGCGTTCCGGCCCGTCCACCTTGCGTTCGCGCAGCCCGTAGGCCACGTTCTCCCCCACGGTCATGTGCGGCCACAGCGCGTAGTTCTGGAACACCATGCCCGTGTTGCGCCGGTGGGGGGGGACTCTGTCGATGGGGCGCTCGTCGAACAGGATCGAGCCGCCGTCCGGCTGAAGGAAGCCGGCGATCAGGCGGAGGATCGTCGTCTTGCCGCAACCGGACGGGCCGAGCAGGAAGAACAGCTCGCCCTTGCGAACCTGGAACGTCGCGTCGTCCACGGCCACGGTCCCATCGTAAGCCTTGGTGACGTGTCGCAGCGAGACGCCGGCCATCATCTCTCCTTCGCCAGTCGACGGTAACGGGTCTTGGCCTCCTGGGACCAGCGCGCCACCATGTCCGCCCGGAACGCGGCATCGCCCCAGCGGTCCTCGGCCATGCGCAGCAGATCGTCCTCGCTGATGGGGGGCTCCAGCAGGGCGCGGACCCTGGGATCGCCCTCCGGCAGGTCCCGCAGCACGCGCCAGGCCGCCGCCAGTTCGGTGTGCACGTCGATGATGCAGGCGCCGATCAGCGCGTTCAGAATGCCCCAGCGCCGGTTCTTCTTGTCCAGGTCGAACTCCACTCCGGACTCGAACTCGTAGGGGTCCATCCCGACGGCGGCGTACTGGCGGTAGCGCTCCACGAGCCCGCGCATGACGGGCAGCCGGTACAGGCCGTATCGCGCCGGGCCGCCGGGCGTCCCCGCCCGCTGCATCCAGATGCGCTGGCCGTGTTCGGACAGAACAAACCCGACGAACAACTCGGCCAGCTCCGCGTCCGGCGCTCCCTTCAGCACGCCGATCCCGTCCGGGTTGATCACCGTCAGGGCCTGGGGCAGGCAGAAGGCCATGCGATCCTCGCCCGCCTCGGCAACGGCTCGCAGCCCGTAGGTGTCGATCGCCATGCCGCAGGCGGCCTCGCCGGCCGAGACGTCCAGGGGCACGTCGCTGGCGCCGCGACTGAAGCTACGGCAGTTCGCGCACATCCGCATCACGTTCCGCCAGCCCGTCTCCCAGCCATAGGCCTGCAGGATGATCTCGAACGCCATGTGGATGCTGCCGCTCTGGCGCGGGTCCGCGCCGGCCACCCAGGAGAAGAACCCGGGTCGGCCCAGGTCAGCCCATTCGCGGGGCTCCGGCAGCCCGAGCACCCCCAGGACAGCCTTGTTGTAGAGGATCCCGAACCCCGACAGGCAGGCGCCGAACCAGAGCTGCCCCGCGTCGTAGACCTCCGTGCCCGCATGCGACTGGGGGATGGGCGCCAGAACCTCCGCCGGCAGACTGCAGCGGTGCAGAAGCCCCAACTGCGAGAACCGCAGGAACGGATCCGAGCCGCCTCCGAAGAAGATGTCGACTTCAATGCCGCCGGGGCGCGACTCGAACTGGTCCTCCACCCACTGGATGGCCGTGGTCGTGCCGCCCGGATCCAGCCACTCGATGTCCGTCAGGAAGCCGCGCGTCTCGGCCGTCCACTCCGCAAAGGCACGCGCGAACTCCCGGCGGATGGCCTCGGCGTGCGGCGTGACGATGACCAGCTTGCGGGAGGGCAGATCGGAGGTGTTTCCCTCCTGGACGCGGACGGGCTCCGGGCGCAACAGGAAAGGCACCCCCAGAACGACGGCGAACGCGCAGACGAACGCCGCCTGCATCGCCCGCCTCCCGCGCCCGCCCGATGTGCTTGATTGAGTCATCATGACCCGGCCGCCGAACACCGTTCGCCACAGCGTCGCAAGCGCGGTAGTCTAACGGCTGGAATGCCCGTTGTGAAGTTCACCCGGCATTTTCCGGTCTTCGCCGAGTGCCCCGTCCCCGTGCCGGTCCGTGCCCGCCGGGCGTACGGATCCTCCGCGGGTTGACCACCGGCCGGGCCCCTCGTATAATTGCCGACCCGCGGGCCGGGCCGGCAAGGGGGGCGAAGGGAACCGGTGCAATGACACACCTCGAACGGATGTTCCGGATCCGGGAGCGGGGGAGCACCGTCGGCAGGGAAGTGCTCGGGGGCGTCACCACGTTCATGGCGCTCTCCTACATCATCTTCGTGCAGCCCGCGATGATGCATGCGGCCGGCATCCCCCTGGCGGGGGCCTTCGTGGCCACCTGCGTGGCCAGTGCCCTGGCCTGCATCCTGATGGGCCTCCTGGCGAACTACCCGATCGCCCTGGCGCCGGCGATGGGCCACAACGTGTACTTCGCCTACGTCGTCGTCCTGAGTCTCGGCCTCACCTGGCAGCAGGGCCTGACGGCCGTCTTCGTCGGGGGCTGCGTGTTCGTGCTGCTCTCGTTCGTCGGCTTCCGCGCCCGGCTGATGGAGATCATCCCCGACAGCCTCAAGAGGGGTATCGCCGCCGGTATCGGGCTCCTGATCACGTTCCTGGGCCTCCAGTACAGCGGCCTCGTGGTCGGATCGCTCGCCACCGGCGTCCAGTTCGGAGACATCCACAACCCGACGACGCTGCTGGCCGTCTTCGGCCTCGCACTGACGCTGGCCCTGATGGCGCTGAACGTGCGGGGCGCCGTACTCTGGGGTATCGTCGGGACGACCCTCGTCGGCCTGGTGGGCACGCTGGCCGGCCGGCCGCTGCTGAACCTCCAGACGAGCGGGCACGGCGCATTCTCGCCCGCCGACTCGATGCTGAAACTGGACTTCGCCGGGCTCTTCCGTGCCGAGGGCTGGCTGACGATCATCCTGACGTTCCTGTTCCTGGACGTCTTCGACACCGTCGGCACCCTGATCGGCGTGAGCGAGCGCGCGGGACTGCTGGACGAGTCCGGGCGGCTCCCACGAGCTCGCTGGGCGCTCTTCAGCGACGCCGCCGGCACGGTCATAGGGGCCCTGATGGGCACCAGCACCGTCACCAGCTACGTGGAAAGCGCCGCCGGCGTCCAGGCCGGGGCCCGCACGGGCCTCGCCAACATGGTCACGGCCGTCCTGTTCCTGCTGGCGCTCCTGGCGTATCCGGCGCTGGCGGTCGTGGCCACGTGTCACAGCTACACGGAAGACGGGTTTCTGATGAGCCAGTACCCGGTGCTGGCTCCCGCGCTGATCGTCGTCGGCTCGATGATGCTCAAGAGCCTGGCCCGGCTGGACTGGGACGACGCCACCGAGTTCCTGCCTGCGTTCCTGACCGCCGTGCTCATGCCGCTGGCGATCAGCATCACCGAAGGGCTCTCGTTCGGGTTTATCAGCTACAGTGCGCTCAAGCTCGTCACCGGTCGCGGTCGCGACGTGCACTGGGCCTTCCATGCCGTCTCGGCGGTGCTGATTCTGCGCTACATCGCCGTGCCGCCTTGACGGCCAGACTCGCGGAGTACCCATGCAGGAACCGAACGGCAACACGATGATCCTGGTCGCCCTGGGCGACGACAAGGGCACGACCTGGCCGCTGACCGCCGGGCAGTCCTACACGATCGGTCGGAGCCGGAAGTGCGATCTCCGCCTCGGCGACCGCACCGTATCCGCCCGACACGCCGCGCTCGAATCCCGCCAGGGGCTCTGGATCGTCCGCGACCTGCACAGCTCCCACGGCACATTGGTCAACAAGCAGCGCCTTCTGGGGCCCAAGCCGCTGTTCGACCGCGACACGATCCAGTGCGGCAAGACCCTCCTGGAGTTCCGCAGCTACGAGGAACCGGATCCGGCCGACCTGCTGGAGATCGAGCGGGGGCTCTCCATCCGCCAGTAGCGTGCGCCGCAACGGCTCGGCGTGCGCCGCAACGACCCGGCATGCACGGCAGCAAACCGGCATGCGCGGCAACAGACCGGCATGCGTCGTAACCCCTCGGCGGCCGCCGCAGCGACCCGTCATGCGCGGCCACTCGCTTGGCCCCGGCGCGGCCCTGGCGGAGGACGGCCAACCCCCGGCAGGGGAGCGACGCGCCGGCGACATCCCGCCAACGAGGCCCGAGAAGCCCCAGGCCGCAGCATGCCATTCACCCTCGGCATGACGTCCGATAATCAATATTATGTATTATTCGGGGGGGGCGGGCGCCCGGGCCGTTTCGTCCCGCGACCTTCCTCGGACATGCAGGGCCGCCGATTCCGTCGAGGAAGCCCGGCGCCCCGCCCGCTATCGGCAAACGCCCGGGCATGCCGACGATCCGTGCACTGACCATCTCCGTCAGCACCGAGTCCTTGCGCGAGCCGCCGGAACACCACCGACCCGCCGATTCCGGCCGCGAAGCCGGGTTCCCGGCCCGGAATCCACGCGATCTGTCGACGCCGCACGGACACGCCCTCCGCGCGTCGCCCCCGCGCTCGGTCCGCTCGGCTTCCGGCCGGGTCGGCGTGTGCCGCACGACCCGGGCCACGCGAGCCGCGGATCGAGACACGAGACGCCCGCGCCTCTGCGTTCGCGCAGCCGTTCACGGCCTGCGACGGCCCGCGCCTGCCGTCCGTCGCGCAATCTGGAGGGCGTGTGGACGCGTGCCATGGCCCGTCTGCCCGGTCTGCGGCGTGTGGGTATCTGTTGTGTCGGCCGGACGCCGCCCACTGACGGAACACGGGCGATGCGGGCGGAGATGCGGCCCACAGCCCGGCTCCCGCGCGATTCTGCTTGCTTTTGCGTGGGGAGTGATGTAGACTATTGCGTGGGTTGGTGCGCAGCGAACTGGTGACAAGTGCGTCAGAATGGAGCATCCATGGAGCGGCGTCGGCTGGAAAGCACGCGAAGCGACGGCCTCCGTAAGATGCACACTGTGAAAGAGATACAGGATGCCGCGCGGGACCATGGCCGGGCTTCGCCTGCCTTGGGCCGGTGTCGGCATAGGGTTTGCTTGACTGTCCGGTCGTTACAGACGTACTTCTCACCTTTTCAAAAGGAGGGCGGCGCATGAGTCGCCTCATGTTCAAGGTCTGGATGGCGCTGCGGTCCAAGAAGGGCCAAAGCTTGGTTGAGTATGCTCTGATTCTCGCTCTGGTGGCGATCGTCGTCATCGTCGCCCTGACGGCGCTGGGCGGGTCGGTCGAGGACAAGTTCGTGGACGTCACGAACACCCTGGACAACAGCACGTCGGGCGGATAGCCGCAGCACCGTGAGCGGGGTAGAGCCCGGCTACGCGCAGGCGGCTCTACCCCCGCTCTTTTATGGCTGTTCAGAGACAGCGCTCGCCGGCACGCTCGTGTGGGGCATGGCATGCGGGCGGCTGGGCTATGCAGGTGGCAGAACGATGGGCAGACCGGAGGAGGCTTTCCGCGGCGATCGGCGGCGACACGGGCAGACGCTGGTGGAGTATGCCATGATCCTGGCTCTGGTGGCGCTCGTGGCGGTCATCGCGTTGCGCACCCTGGTGCAATACCCGGTGGACCCCGTCACGACGGTGGCCAACGTCATGGACAACGCAACCTGAGGCGACACGGCGAGGGCACGCGCACTCGCATCGCTTTACGCCAGGACGTCCTGCATCGAGTAGACCCCGGGTTCGCGTCCCGCCAGGAAGACGGCCGCGCGCACCGCTCCGCGGGCAAACACATCACGACTGCTCGCCTTGTGGACGAGTTCCACGCGCTCCCCTTCGGCGGCGAAGATGACCGTGTGGTCGCCGACGATGTCGCCCCCGCGCACGGCGTGGATGCCGATCTCCTCGGGCGTGCGAGGACCGCAGAGCCCCTCGCGGCCGTGCCTCAGAACGACGGCCGGGTCTCGTTCCAGCGCGGCGCAGATGCGTCGTGCCAGTTCGGCGGCGGTGCCGCTCGGGGCATCCTTCTTGCGCCGGTGGTGTGCCTCCACGATCTCGATGTCATACCCGTCCCCCAGTGCCCGGGCCACCTCTGCCGCCAGCCGGAACAGCAGGTTCACGCCGATCGACATGTTCGGCGCCGCCAGCAACGGCACGCGCGTCGCCACGTCATCCCGCAGCTCGGCCAGTTCCGCCTCCGTGAGCCCCGTCGTGCCGGTCACGAAGGCCACGCCGGCGGCCGCGCACTGCCGCGCCCGCTCCATGGTGCTCTCGGGCGCGCTGAAATCGATCAGAACGTCCGGGGCGCCGCACAGATCCACACCCAGCCGAATCCCCAGGGCCCCCGCGCCGACCAGCACGCCGGCGTCCTGCCCGAGCGCCGGATGGCCCGCCCTTTCCAGCGCGCAGACAAGACGGCACTGAGACGCCTGCGAGACCAGCGACACGACACGCCGGCCCATCGCGCCGGCGGCCCCGTTGACGGCGACGTTCATTGTCTGTCTCTCCCCGGAATCCGGATGGATCGGCCCGCCGGCCCGCACCTGATAGGTGACGGGCGGCCGGCGTGCGCGCTATAATAGAGGATCGGTGCGACGCCCGCAACCTCACCCGCAGCGGCGGTGCCTGTGGCCACCCCGCGGCGGACACCCTTGGACGGCTGAGCCTTGGCACAGGATCCTCCTCAACGCATCGGCATCCGTGCACCCAACTGGGTCGGCGACGTGGTCATGGCCACCCCCGTCCTGCGGGCGGTGCGCGAGCGCTTCCCGGCGGCCTGCGTGACGCTGGTGGTGCGCAAGGGCCTCGAGAGGATCGTCCACGGCGCCCCATGGTTCGACGAATGTATAGTCTACGGGCCCCGGGGGATGCGCTCGGCGGGCGAGTTCCTCCGGACGGTCCGCGCGCTGCGCCGGCCGAGGTGCGACCTGGCCCTCGTGCTGCCCAATTCGTTCAGCTCGGCGCTGATGTTCCGTCTGGCAGGGGCGCGCCGTCGCGTCGGCTACGCGCGGGACGCCCGGTCGTTCCTGCTGACCGACGCCCTCCCCCGCCCTTCCCGGGACGGCCGCTTCCGCCCGACCTACATGGTCGATTTCTACCTGGCGCTCTGCGAAGCCGCGGGCATCGAAACGGAGCGGCGCGATCCGGAACTGCCCTTCTCGGGCGCAGATGCGGAGGCTGCAGGCGCGGTCCTCGATCGCCGGGGCATCCGGCCGGCCGATCCGCTGGTGCTCCTGCACGCGGGGGCGGCCTTCGGCCCGGCCAAGCGGTGGCCGCTGAGCCGCTTCGCACGCCTGGCGGAGTGGATCGCGGATGAATGCGGCGCCCGTGTCGCCGTCATCGGCGGGCGGAACGAGGTCGCCGCGGCCGCAGAGGTGGCGCGTGAAGCGCGCGTTCCCATCGTCGATCTGACCGACTGCGGCATCGACCTGCACCTGCTCAAGCCCGTGGTGGCCCGCAGCCGTCTTCTGGTGACGACCGACTCCGGCCCTCGCCACTACGGGATCGCGCTGGGCGTGCCGACCGTCTGCCTGATGGGGCCCACGCATCCCGGCTACAGCACCAGCGGCCGGCCGCACGACCGTCTCGTCCGGGTCGACGTGCCCTGCGGGCCCTGCCAGAGGCGCGCCTGCCCCCTCGACCATCGCTGCATGGAACGCCTCACCGTCGAGATGGTTGCGGAGGCCTGCAGGGCCGCCCTGTCTGACGTTTCGGGAGACACCGCCGGATGATCAGGCTGGACAACGTCGTCAAGAGATTCGGCAGGGTGACCGCCGTAGACGGGCTGAGCCTGGAGGTGCCGGCAGGCGAGTTCTTCGTGTTTCTGGGCCCGAACGGGGCCGGGAAGACCACGACCATCAAGCTGATCGCGGGCCTGCTGCGTCCGACCTCCGGGCGCGTCCTGCTGGGCGGATTCGACGTTCAGGCCGACTCCATCCGGGCGCGGTCGATCATCAGCTACGTGCCCGATCAGCCGTTCCTGTACGAGAAGCTGACCGGCCGCGAGTTCATGTGGTTCGTCGGCCGCATGTATGGCATGGAAGACGGGACGATCCGCCGGGAGGTCGACCGGATGGCCGATGTGTTCGAGCTGCACGACTTCCTGGACGAGATGGGCCAGACCTACTCGCACGGCATGAAGCAGCGTGTCGTCGTCGGCGCCGCCCTGCTCCACGATCCGAAGGTGCTCGTGATCGACGAGCCGCTGGTGGGACTCGACCCCAAGGGGGCCAACACGCTCAAGAACCTCCTGCGCGACCTGACCGCCGGCGGAGTCGCGGTCTTCATGTCCACCCACACCCTCGCCGTGGCCGAGGAGACGGCCGACCGCGTCGGCATCATCCGGCGGGGCTCGCTGATCGCGCTGGGGACGCTGGAGGAAATCTACGCCGCCGCACAGACCGACAGCCGCCTCGAGGACGCCTTTCTGCGGCTGACCGAGGAGTCGTAATGGAGGCCGGCGGCATGGACGATCTGAGGGGGCTGGCGGGCGCGCGCCTGCGGATGCTCGGCCACGCCGCGCACGAGTTCCTCACCGGATCGCGGCTCCGTGCGGCCGTCGTGCTCGGGCTGGTCGCCGGCTTCTGGCTGCTGATGTTCGCGATGTTTCGCGATGCCTTCGCGTTCCTGAACTCGTACCGCGGGCTGAGCGACATCGTGCTCGACTACCTGTTCGCGTTCTTCTACCTCTCGCTCCTGGTGATGATGACGATCAGCAACGCCGTCATCGCCTACGCGTCGCTCTTCCGGAGCGAGGAGACGACGTTCCTGTTCGCCCTGCCTCTGGGCGAGGAGAACACGTTCTGCTACCGCGCGACGGACTCGCTCGTCTTCAGCACCTGGGGCATGGCGACCCTGGTGGTGCCGATGATCCTGGCCTACGGCGTCACGTTTCCCACCCACGTGATGTTCTACCCGGCGGCGGCGGTGCTGGCCGTGCTGTTCCTGCTGCTGGCCACGGAACTCGGGGCGTTCTTCGCCTTGCTGGCCGCGCTCGTGCTGCCGCGCCGAAAGGGCACGATCCTGGCGCTGCTCATCGCCGTCGGCTGCACGCTGCTCCTCCTCTGGGTTCTGCCCCTCTGGCGGCAACGCTCACAGAACCTCTTCAGCGAGGCCGGCATCCGGTCCGTGATCGACCGCATCGCGTTCTGCCAGCACTGGGCCCTGCCGAGCCGCTGGGTGAGCCACGGCATGCTGGCGGCCGCCCGCGGGCAGGCGCGCCAGGCGCTCTTCCTGACCCTGATGCTCGCGTCCAACGTCGCCTTCGTCGGCATGGTCACGCGGCGGTTCGGCTTCCATGCCTTCCGGCATGCGTGGACGTCGCTGCAGGGGGCCGGCAGCCGGAGGCGCCGCACCGCCAACGGCGTGGCCGATGCCCTTCTGGACGGCCTGGTGTGGTTCCTGCCGCTCCGCCTGCGCCTCCTGGTCGTCAAGGATCTGAAGACCTTCCTGCGCGACCCCACACAGTGGTCGCAGTTCCTGCTCTTCTTCGGGCTGCTCGGCCTCTACGCGTTCAACATGCCACGCTTCGGCCTGCAGGACGCCGCACCCCTCTGGCACAGCCTGAGTTCGAACCTGAACCTGGCGGCGACGTGCCTGACGCTCGCAACGCTGACGAGCCGGTTCGTCTTCCCTCAGTTGAGCCTGGAGGGCCGGCGCATCTGGATCACGGGGCTCCTGCCGCTCCCCCGCACGACCGTCCTGTGGGGCAAGTTCTTCTTCGCCGCCGCCGGCACGTTCGTCATCAGCGCCGGCCTGGTGGCCGTCGGCGACACGTCCATCGGACTGCCGGCGTGGACGGTGGCCGTGCACGTGCTGACGGTCGCCTGCGTCTGCTGCGGCCTGAACGGGCTGGCCGTCGGGCTCGGCGCGCTCTACCCGCGCCCGGGCACCGACAACCCGTCGCGGATCGTCAGCAGCTTCGGCGGCACGCTGAACCTGATGTGCAGCATCAGTTTCCTGGCCTTCGCGCTGGCGCCCGTCGTCGTGCCCCTGCACATGCACGCGGTCGGGATCCTGCACGGCGGCCGGTTCGCGTTCTGGATGGCGGCGGGGCAGACGGTCGTACTGGCCGTATCGGCCGTCGCCTGCCTGGTGCCCATGCTCGCCGGCGCCCGTGCCTTCCGCCGCATGGAGTTCTGAACGGCCCCACCGCCGGCGCCACCGGCACGCAGGATTCGGGCGCGCTCAGACGGCGATGATGCACGTCCGGCCGGGCTCGAGGCCCGTCGACGCCGGCAGCGTCAGGTAGTGGTGTTCGTGGGGCTCGTCCGGCCCCTGGCAGGTGCACTGCTCGCTTACCACGCGCAGGCGGCGGCGCGTTCCGTCCACGTCCGCCATGAACGCCGCGCCCGGCTGCGGCACCCTCCCCCACTCCGTCTTCGGCCACAACACGCACAGCCCGAAGTCGTCCCTGTGCAGCACCTTTCTCCTGACCCGCGTCGCCATTCGCCCCGCCTCCACAGATTGGTCATCCACGACTACGCAAAAGCAGAGCACCTGCCGCAGAGCACGCGCAGGGCGCTGAAACAACGCCATCCCCTGCCGCCTCTGCGTCCTCCCCTCTCTCTGCGGTGAAACCGATACGAGCCGTTCCCCCCCAGAGAAAGGGGCGCCCGTAGTCGGGGCGCCCCTTGGCGTGCGTCGGTACGGCTCTGAGATGCGTCACTCGGTGGCGTTCGAGTCGCGGAAGACGACGTCGCGCTCGGCCACCTCGGCCAGCACCTTGCGGAACTCGGGGCCCCGCTGCCAGCACTGGCAGCTCTTGATGAGTTCGATCGCGCTGTCGGCAGTGGCCTTGACCTCCAGTTCCTTCCGGCCGCGGCCGATGGCGTCCTTCTCGCGGTTCAGGATGCCGTCGCGATACTTGTCGATCCACTGGACCTGCGCCATGGTGCCGGCGAACAGGTGCTGGGTGTTGATGTTGCGCTTGAAGACCGGGCCGATGAGGTCGTCTTCCCACAGGAAGCCCGTGCCGCCGTGGCCCGCGTAGGCGATGTGACGGCCCATGAGGTCCTTCAGGGCGCTCTGGGCGGCCTGCAGACGGCCGAAGTCGATCTTGAACTGCTCGCCCGCCTTGGCGGCGTGTTTGCTGCCGACCTCGTAGGCGATGCCGTCGGCGTCGGTCTTCTGCACGAACGTGGTCAGGTGCTTCAGGAACGCCTGAGCCTCTTCCTCCGGCATCGTCGGCGCGCCCTTGGGGGCGTGCGGCCCCGGCCAGTAGGCGTATTCCTCTTCCTCGCCGCTGCTGCCGGTCGCGCTGAACTCGGCCTCGATGATCACGTCCGTGTTGTCCAGACCCACGCGGACGCCGTCGATCAGCCACTTGGAGCTGGCCAGGTTCACGGCCGCCGGGGTGGCGCCGGTGTCGATCATCGCCCAGGCGGGGTCGCTCAGGTCCACCGAGCCGAAGAAGTCGCGCGCATACTCGCCGAACTCGTCGCTGGTCAGGTAGTTGACGTATGCGGCGAACTCCCCCTTGCTCACGTTGCAGCCGATGGACTCGATGGCGTCCTCCAGCAGTGCGCGCGCCACCGGCTCGTAGATGCCGCCGCAGCCGTGCGGTTCGGCGTAGGCCTTCACGCTGAACTTCGGCGAGGTGTAGTGGTCCAGGCTCATCCAGATCAAGTCGGCATCGTAATCGTCCGCGATCCAGTCAAGCATCTGGGCCGCCCGCCGGGCGCCCACGGCGGCGGGGCGCGTGCGCGTGTTGCGCCGGACGCCTTCGATGGGCTTCAGCTTCTTCGGGTGGCTGCCGGTCTGGTCCGTGGCCGTGTAGCTGATCTGGATGATCTGCGGGCTGCCCTGGAAGGCGGCCGAGGCCATCACGAGCCCACGCAACTGCACCTCGAGGGCGAAGTTGGCGTTCGACGCCAGCAGCGTACACCGCTCCCCGAGCGGCCGCAGGTTGCCCGCCGCATCGAAAGGATACATCGCCTCCAGCACTGCACGCAGTTCCCTGCTGCTTCTCAGCATCTGTCTCTCCTGACCGTTGCACGGCAAGGGGGAAAAAGAAGGGATCACCTTCGGAAAATCGGATGATAAGGATAGAGGATACTGAAACCCGGCCGCCGAATCAAGGGCGGCAGACTCGCAGGGCATCGGCATCCTGAAGCGGCCCGGCCCAGAGCGGGCCGGCACGCACGCCCTCAGGGGCGTAGCACGCGGTCCTCCAGGGCCGGGAACTGCGCTCTCGCTTCGGCCACGGCGCCCGGGTCGAACTCGACCGACACGACCTCCTCGCCCTCCCCTGCCTCGGCGAGCACCCGCCCGATCGGGTCCACCACCAGGCTGTGGCCGGCATACGGGGTGCCCTGGTCCGTCCCGGCGCAGTTGCAGGCGATCAGGAACGCCAGGTTCTCGTGCGCCCGCGCGATGCTGAACAGGCGCCAGGCGTCCACGCGCGCCATCGGCCACGCCGAAGCGACCAGGAAGAAGACAGCGCCGTCGTCCGTCATCCGGCGGTAGAGTTCGGGGAAGCGCAGGTCGTAGCAGGTGCTCAGCCCCGTGCGGCCCCAGGGCAGATCGACCAGGACGATGTCCCGGCCGCGCTGCAGCAGCCGGCTCTCTCCCGAACCATGCCCGAACAGGTGCATCTTGCGATAGCGCGCCGCCGTGCGTCCCTCGGAGTCCAGCAGAACGCTGGTGTTGAACAGATGCGGGCCGTCGCGCTCGATGAAACTCCCCATCAGGATGTGACACCGAAGCGCGGCCGCCCGCTCGGCCAGGGCGGCCACGGTGGAGCCGTCGATCGGCTCGGCGTCGGAGCGGTACCGATGGAACGAAAAGTAGCCGGAGGGCCAGAGTTCCGGCAGCAGGATCAGATCGCTGTCGGCCGCGCCGTCGACCAGTTCGAGCACGCGGGCCAGCGTCTCGGACTTCGCCCGATCGACGATCTGAAGCTGTATGGCGGTCACTCGCATGTGCAGGCACCCACTCGGACGTGTCCCATGCCCCCGGGGCCGGCCATGGTAGCAGAATCCACCGGGCGCGCAAGTGCCCCGGCCCCGAGCCGTCTCCGGGTTCGCTGACGCTTCGACCGGAGCGGGAGATGCTGCCCCGCGTCGGCCACGGGCGGCGGATGGGCCCGGACCGCCTCACACCAGCGAACAGCCCCCCCCGCGACCGATTTGCCTCCATGATCTTCGAGAAGTCGATCAGCGAGCGGCTGAGGCGGTCGACCTTGTAGACGACGATGCAGTCGACCTTGCCCGCCTCGATGTCGGCCAGCAGACGCTGGAGCGCCGGACGGTCCATGTTGCCGCCCGTGTAGCCGCCGTCGTCGTAGCGGGCGCTCACGCAGACCCAGCCCTCGGACTTCTGGCTGGCCACGTATGCCTCTTCGGCTTCGCGCTGCGCGTCGAGGCTGTTGAACTCCTGCTCCAAGCCATCCTCGGTGCTCTTGCGGGTGTAGATCGCGCAGCGGAACGTGATCGGGTTGGTGGTGGTCTTACTCATCGGCGACTCCGTTCTTGCCGGGCTTCAGGTTGAAGAAGTGGTATCCGTTCCAGTGCGTGCCGGTGACGGCCCTGGCGACGGCCGAGAGGCTGCGGTAGACCTCGCCCTCGTATTCGAAGCCCCGTGGCAGGACGCGCACCACGACCTCGCGGCCCTTGTATGGCCGCCGCAGGATCGCGCCCGGCATCGGCAACCGCGAGTCGTGGTCGAAGATGACCGACGCCGTGGTGGTGATGGCGACCTGGCTGTCGGGCGCGACCTTCGGGGCGGTGGTTCGCAGGTCGGCCTCGACCTGATCCTTCAGGCTGTGCTGCTGGACCTCGCCCACGTCGCCCTTCGCCCGGCGCGGGCCCTTCGCGTTCTTCTCTATGGCGTCCTTGACGTTATCGGCCATCGTTGTGCTCCTGTCCTGAGCCCGTCGAAGGGCCGTTGATTACGCGGGCGAATCGCCAAACAAAAAGGGCCGCCGATGCGAGGGTGCGCTCGCACCAGCGGCCCTTGAATGGCTCAGCAGCCCGGCGGAGATCAGCCGCCGCACTGTCGCCCGGGTCTTCCTTTCACTCTATCGTACGCGATCCACCCCGTGTCGCAAGACCGCTTTTCGCCAATATCGCCCTCCATTCGGTGGCCTCCAGACGGCATAGACAGTCGGCCGGATTCGCCGCACGCCAAAGCGGGCCCCGGCGCAGGATCGCAATGGTCAGTCCTGATGAAGCATGCCGTCTTCCCAGTGGCCCGGCAGGACCGTGTGAGTCAGCCAGAAGGAGGTCCGGCCCAGGAACACCTCAACCGACAGGGGAAGCGATCCGAAGGCCGCGTAGACGAGTGGCTCGGCGTCCAGATCATCGGTCAGAGCGATCTCGGCAAGCACGCAAGTCTCCTTGCCCGGCTCCAAGTCCACGACTGGGCCGTGCCGCGACCATTCCCCTTGCGCTTCGCAGCCCGGGGGAAGCAGCAGCCTCGTGCAGAGCCGCAAGGGGTCCGGGCCCTCATTCCGGGCTTCAAGCCGAAGCTCAACGGTCGTGCCCTTTGCCGCCTCTCGCGGCCCGTCGAGTTGGGCGGTTAGGCCGGCCTCACCGGCCTTCAGCGAGAGGGCGCGCACACCGGGACCGTGTCCCTCGCTGTCCTTGTCGCTCGTGCCGCCGGTGAGCGTCAGCTCGAGCCGGTCTCCAGACGCCCAGTCCGACCAAGCCAGGGACCATTCCCCGGTTCCCTCCCCTGCGGACGCCGAGTACGTGGCCAGGGGATGCTCGTGGAGAAAGGTGTCCAGGACAGGCAGATTGAGAAAGCGGACCAGCCGCAGCATTCCGGCCTTTCCGGCGAGGACAAAGCCCTTGCGCGCGTAAAGCCGCTGGGCCGGGAGGTAGTCGGCATGCGTCTGGAGGAAGAGCGCCATGAAGCCGAGGCGGCCGGCTCTCGCAACGCACTCGTCCACAATGGCGCCGCCTACCCCCCGGCCGCGGTAGGGATCGAGGACGTGCATGTTCTGCAGCTCCGCAAAGGGCGGGTACACAGCCTCCAGAACGGCTCTCCCGACGATCTTGCCGTCAGCTTCTCCAACGACGTACCTGCAGGCGTCGGCTCTCGTCGCCTGCCTCCAGCGGTGGTTGCGCATCCTGTTTCCCGGATGGTCCGCTGCACGGACCACGTCTTCGCCACGCTCGTCCGCGGGCCTCCGCCAGCGAATGTTGCTGTCCGTTATGCTCACGTTCATCTCCAATTGTCCAGAGCTATGGCTTCGGTTCGTATGCTGAAACCGATCTTCCTATCACCGTCTTCGGCCGTGAACTGGCCGTCGTTCATGAAGCCGGCCCTTTCATGGCAGCGAATGGCCGCTGCGTTCCATGGGTCCGTCGTCGATCTGACGAGAGATGCTCCGCGTTCGCCAGCATATACGCCCCCCCCACGGAGCAGGCCCCTGCCGACGCCCCGGCGCCGCCACTCCTGGTGGACCGCTACTCCCCCAATCCACCACAGGGAGCCATTGACAGCGTCGGCAGCGACCCGGCAGAAGCCGATCGTCGCCAATCCGCTGCATGCAGCGAGCAGCGCCTTCCGGCCAGGATCGATGCGGCGGATTTCGTCCGCGACCTTGCGAGCGGCCCTCTCCAGGTCTCCCGATGACGGATTGCCCTTCCACGCATGTTCCCGGATGGCCGCGATACTGCCTGCACGCTCCACATCTTCCTCGCCAAGAACCACAAGCCTGACCGCGTTACATGCCTCTTTGCGTGTCATATGTGTCCCACTCCACTTCCATGGCACTGGTGCTCCAAGGACCAAACGAAAAAGCGGCCACGCGCGGGGTCTCCGCAACGTGGCCGCCTGATGGGCCGACGCTCTGCTCTGCCTCCCGGATTACCTCACGGCACTCCCTCCAGGAGGTGTGCGGATGCCGATGCGCGGATCATTGTGTTCTTCAGAGCTTTCATCTGCATCACCTCCTCTCCGTTAGAGTCCAGGTGCCGAACAGTCGACGAACAATGTATGGGAAGGTCCTCCCTGTGTCAAGGCGCATCGTGCTCGCCCTCTATGGCCTCTACAGCTGGAGTTCGGACAGCTTCAGGCGTTTCCGCTCGCCGGGGGGCTGGACGGCCGCGCCGACGCGCTGGACGCCCTGCATTGAGGCGGCCGCTGCGCAGCCCACCACGCAGTCGAACCAGTGGTTGTCGGGTTTGTGAGCGGGGAGCTTCCACTCGTCCACGGTGCGGCCGCGGCCTTCGGTGCGGACCCGGTACTCGGCCGTGACGTGCTCTGCGAAGAGGCGGTGCTGGACGGCCTTGCGGCCGAAGATGCTCAGGCAACCGGGATCGCCCATCGCCGTCGCCAACCTCTCGTGCACGAACGACTTCCAGTAGTTGTGCGCGCTTGAGGCGTCGCATCCGCCTGCGGCGGACGCCCCGGCCTTGGCCGGGGCGCGACTCGTTCGCTCGCTCCGCTCGCAAGCCGAGTTCGTGTCCACCTCGACGTGCCGGAGGGCACGTTTCCGCGTGACACTCGGTATCCACCAATGGTGCCCGATCTTATCCCCTCGATGGCGGTCGTACTCCGAGATGGGCTTCTGCGAGGCCGTGATGCCATGCCCCCTCGCCGGCATGAGCACGGCAGCGTGCTCTGACTGCCGGCAGAACTGGTGCACCACGTCGGTCTGCCAGCCCTGGTCGATCAGGCACCGGCCGATTCGCATCACGGCGCCATCGTCGCGTGGCCACTCCTTCGATAGCAGCTCGCCCGTCAGCGCCTCGAGCCCGGCGTAGATCGCTCCCTCCACTCCCATGCCCTGGTGCAGGCGTCGCAGCGTCCGATCCACGTCCCTCGAGGTGAAGTAGCTGATGGGCTGCTCGGGATACGTGCCGTACTCGATGACGTAGCCGGTGAAGCCGGCCTCCCACGCGGCCACGACGTAGTAGAGCAGTTTCTGGCCGACGTCGATGAAGGCCGTCACATGCCCGCACTTCACCGGCACCTGACTGCGCTGCCTGCCGTTCGTCTTGCCGGCCACCTCGTCGGCGTCGAAGCACGCCTCGGGCGAGGATGGCGGCGATCTCCTGGCGGCGCTCGTGCGGGGTCATCGCGGCCGGGTCGGCGAACGGTTGTTCAATTGCGGGCTCCTTGCGGAAGCGCCCACAACGGCCTGCCCGTCGGGGCCCGGCTCGCTGTCTGGCAGGGTTGTGCTGCTCGTCTATTAAACAATTACCCGGCAAAAGCTCGAAATGTCGGCAGATCCCGGAAGCAACCGGGGCGTGGGAAAATTCCGCTCAGGTCTTGACAAGCAAGCTACATCGCAATAGTATGTAGCTATCGGAGGTATATCGGATGGACAGTGCGTGGAGAGCACAACTGCATAAAGGGCTCGTGGAACTTGCCGTCCTCGCTGCGCTCCGTCAGGGCGAGGGATACGGGTACGAGTTGCTCCAGCGGGTCAACCAACAACCGGCGCTCAATGTTCGCGAGCCCACGGTGTACCCGCTGCTGGCGAGGTTGTTAAAGGACGGTTGCCTGGTTGAACGATCAGGACCATCTCCCCACGGGCCTCCACGTCGCTACTACCGCCTGACGAGAGCGGGCCTGGATCGCTACAGGCAAATGGTGCGGATGTGGCGAGCTGTGTCGCAAGACGTGGAGGACTTGATCGACAAAGGAGACCCGAAATGACAAACATCGACTGTCCAGCATCCGGACGTGAAGCTGTCGATTCACTGGAAGCTTATCTGACTAGCGTGGACATGCTGTTAGCGCGGGCTGGACTGGGTCGGTCCGAGCGGAACTCCGTATGCCGCCAGATCGTTGAGCAATTCCACGACCTTCTTCCTGTGAAGCTTCACCAGGCATCTGCGGCCCAGGTGGAGGCCGCGTTGGCGAAGCTGGGCAGTGATGCGGCATTCGCCAGCGATGATGTCACCTCGCTGCGGCAAGCCCTGCGCATGATCTGGTATCGGTTCTGGATTGGCACCCCGATCCCTTTAGCCTTGAAGTAACCGTTCACGGGTTTTCTGAGATTCCTCCCCCCGCGTTTGCGTATCCTGCCGGGGCATGGCAGATGCAACGACACCCGAGTGCCCGAACTGCAGGCGCCTTGAAGCACGTATCGCCGAGTTGGA